>JBAQHC010000161.1:0-5337 GCA_049288095.1 Alphaproteobacteria bacterium
TACGCAATCCCCATCCTCGATCCTCCTCGAGCGAATCACCCAAAGAGAATCGACCCCTTCGCCAAATTTGTGAATCGGCTAACTTTGAAACTGCTCTAAGGCTCGTCAGTGCACGTTGAGCGCGGTCTGCAGGATGTAGACGAGATGCGTTCTGAACGCGACCGTCTCATCATTCATGCCAAACACCAAATGCAGCGTCACGCGCAGACTTTCCTCATCGTGAATGCGCTTGATCTGATTGAAGATCGCGGCGCGCGCGACCGGATCATATGTGTCGGCCTGTGTGGGGTTGACGATGATGCGCGTGAGGCGGTCGACATATTTGGTCTGCAAGTTTTGCCGGAACGTGTTCACGTTGCCATTCATATCGGCCGCGAAAATGGCATCGGTCAGGTCTGAGAGAAACGCATCGGCCGAATAGGTGCCGCCATAGGTTCGCGCATTCGTAATACGCGCAAGAACGCGGGGCGACAGCACGCGGTCAAGCACAACCTTCTGAACGTTGAACGACCATGCATGCATATCGGGATCGTATGTGATGAAGTCGCGGCCACGGCGCTGCATTTGAAGATAGCGGGCGAGCTCGGCTGGAAGCGAAAAGGCGTCGGGTGCAAAGATATGCGCTGCAAGCGTTGCAAGCGCGGTCTTTTGGGTTGCTTCGGGCACGGGCGCAAAAGGCGGCTTCGCACCCGGCTGATTCGGCGCCGCGTGATCGACGTAAACGCCGCCGATATAGCGGGCAAGAATGCGCGCCGCAGAGCCCTTCTCGTCGATGAGATCGGCGAATGTGTTGCGCAGCTCCTGATAAGACTCATCGGGCTTCAATAGCTTCGCCTTGAGCTCCGGAAGCGTCTCATCGACAAGCTCCATTCTGTCGCGCGCCCAAGCGACGGGATCTGCGGAGAGATCAAAGCTCATGGTTCTGGGGTCGATGCCCGCCTCTGTCGCATCGCCGTCATTGCCGAAGGCGAGCTCCGGCTCTGTCGAGCGCGCGAGCAAGGCTTTCATGCGTGCCTCTTCCGCCGCCGGATTTGCGAGCGGTGGCGTATACCCGTAGGCGACCGCCCATTTGTCGTACGGCCCGACCGCGGTCATGTAGAACGGACCCTGATGCTTGCCTTTGCGCGCAATATTGACCGGGAAGTAGTCCATCACGGAGGCGGCAAGCGGATAGCGGGATTGATCCGTATTCTGAAGTTCGGCAAACGGACGAAGCGTGCTTGCCATGAAGTTGTGCGTAAGGCCAAGGGCGTGCCCTATCTCGTGCATCACGGTTTGGCGCACGGCTTCGAGATAGAGCCGCGAGACTTCGACTTTGTCGGCATTACGCGACTGAAGCGTTTCTAGGCCGAGGGCAAGGCCCGGTGCCTCGCGCGGGCGCGATAGATTGTCGAGCGCGAGCAAGGGTTCGTCAGCCGCGCGGTCACGCTCGGCGATCGCGGCGCTCGCGAACAAATTGTTTTCGTTCAGAAGCTCGCGGAATTGCCAATAATCGAGCGTGATCGTTGCGTTGATGATCTCGCCGGTGCGCGGATTGGCGATCGGCCAGGTTTCGCCGGCGTAAGCCAATACGGGAGTTGAGATCCAGCGAACGACGTTGTGGCGAATGTCGCCGGGTGTCCAGTCGGGACTATCGGGCTCGAGCTCAACGCGAATAGCGTCTTTGAATCCTGCGGTCTCGAACGCGGCATTCCAAGCGAGAATCGCTTGCTTGACCGCATCGCGATATTCGTGAGGCGTCGTGTTCTCGATCCAGAAGGTTATCGGCGTGACGGGCTCGGAAAGGGCGGCTTTCGGGTCCTTCTTTTCGAGATTCCAGCGCTCGATGACATCGGCATAAGGCACGGGCGCTGTCGAGGTAACGTCGGTGAAGGGTATCGACACGTAACCGACGCGATAATCATAGGCGCGCGGAACATAGTTCGAGGGCTCAAGCGCAATCAGGCTATGGCGAACGCGCACGGCGAAGCCGGAAACGAAATAGTCGATGATGATGTCGGAATTGAATGGATGCGGCTCGACGGCGACAGCCCGTGAGCGGGTTGTCGGGCGCTTCAAGTGCGTCACCGCATCCTTGTCGAAGCCTTGATCGAGCCGAATGAGATAAACGCTTTCATCCGCGTTCGCCGCGATGATGTCGGCTGAGGCAAAAATCTCCGGCGCAGAGTTTGCGCTGGCGGCCCGCGCGAGCGTACTAGCGGGGTCGAAGGTGTAGTTACTCTGCTCGTCGATGAATTCGAGGCGGCCCGGCTGCACCTGCGGGTGAACGATCTTGAAAACGCGGTTCTCGATGATGCTGGAGCGCTCGAGCTCGTTTGTGCCCGTGAGATCGGCAAGGCCGCTCTCGATGCGTGCGGTGTACAGAAACTCCTTATTCAGCTGACTCGCGCGCACCTCCATGTAGATCGCGCCTGTTTGCCGGTCGAAGAACAGGGTGAAGAGGCCGTGCTTGGGCTCGAGACTGAGCGAATGCAAGAGCGTGTCGAGCGGGGCGTAATGTGGAGGCGTGAGAGGCCCGGCACCGCTGGCAGGTGTGCCAATCGATAAGCAGAACCAAACAAGCGCGAACACACCCGCGCGCGCAGGCCACCTACCCATCAATCCCCCCTTGGGCGGCTCCGGCCAAGGCGGGCCAAGCCTAAGCGGCAAGCCTGCGCCACGCGGCCACGCCGGGTCAATCGAGGCAGCCGCGCGGCCGAGCTTGACCGCTCAACCAGAGGGAAGCTTCGATGCGCCGCGGCAATTTGCGCTGACTAAGTCTTAGGCGCTATGCATAAGCTTGAGGCAAATGGCCTAGGCCCGCCGCGGCGGGGTCGAAGCCTTTGCAACTAAGCCGTTGACGCGGTGACGGAATCGCCGTCGTTAAGGGCTGGCACGAGGTCTGCACTAACGGGACCGGCGCGCCCGCGCTACGCGGGTCGGCACCGATCACCATCATTCACCAGGGCGTCGGATGAAGAAGATCGAAGCCATTATCAAGCCGTTCAAGCTGGACGAGGTGAAGGAGGCGTTGCAGGAGGTGGGGCTCCTCGGCATCACCGTCACCGAGGCCAAGGGGTTCGGCCGTCAGAAGGGCCATACAGAGCTCTATCGCGGCGCGGAATACGTCGTGGATTTTCTCCCTAAGGTGAAGATCGAGATCGTGTTGCCGGATGACCTCGTCGAGAAGGCGGTCGAGGCGATTCAGACAGCGGCGCGCACAGGTCGCATTGGCGACGGCAAGATTTTTGTGACACCCGTTGAAGAGGCCATTCGCATTCGCACTGGGGAGCGTGGGGGCGAGGCCATTTAACGGCGTTCAAGTACGGGGTGCTTCAAATTTCCGGAATATCGGTTTCGCCGGGTCTGCTTCGGCCTAAAGGGGGCGGGGCGCGAATGGGAACTGAAATCCGAATAGGACAGGGAAGATAAGATGAGTACACCAGCAAACGTCCTGACCATGATGAAGTCGAAGGGCGTGAAATATGTCGATCTCCGGTTCACCGATCCGCGCGGTAAGTGGCAGCACGTCACTTTCGATCCGTCGATGGTCGACAATGACTTTCTGAGCAACGGCACAATGTTTGATGGCTCGTCGATCGCCGGTTGGAAGGCGATCAACGAGTCCGACATGTTGCTGCTGCCGGATTGCGCTTCGGCCGTAATGGATCCGTTCTTCTCGCAGCCCACACTCATCCTCTTCTGCGACGTTCTCGATCCCACGACGGGCGAAACTTACAACCGCGATCCGCGCACCATGGCGAAGAAGGCCGAGGCCTATCTCAAGCAATCGGGCGTCGGCGACACGATCTATTTCGGCCCCGAAGCCGAGTTCTTCGTATTTGACGATGTGCGCTGGCAAACACTGCAGCAAGGCATGGGCTATTCGATCGACTCGGCGGAAATGCCGTCGAACACGAACACGCCCTATGAAGGCGGCAATATGGGCCACCGCGTTGGCCCGAAGGGCGGCTACTTCCCGGTGCCCCCAGTTGATAGCGCGCAAGACATGCGTGGCGAAATGCTCGCCGTCTTGGGCGAGATGGGCTGCGATCCGGAAAAGCACCACCACGAAGTCGCGCCCGCGCAGCATGAGCTTGGCATGAAATTCTCGACGCTCACGAAAATGGCCGACCGCATGCAGATCTATAAGTATGTCGTGCAGCAGGTCGCTGCGGCCTACGGCAAGACGGCGACGTTCATGCCGAAGCCGATGTGGAACGACAACGGCTCGGGCATGCACTGCCATCAGTCGATCTGGAAGGCCGGTCAGCCGCTGTTTGCGGGCTCTGGTTATGCGGGCTTGTCCGACACCTGCCTTTATTACATCGGCGGCGTGATCAAGCACGCCAAAGCGATCAACGCGTTCACGAACCCGACGACCAACAGCTATAAGCGCCTGGTGCCGGGCTTCGAAGCGCCGGTGCTCTTGGCGTATTCGTCGCGCAATCGCTCGGCCTCGTGCCGCATTCCTTTCGGTGCAGGCCCGAAGGCAAAGCGCGTGGAAGTTCGCTTCCCCGATCCGCTTGCCAATCCCTATCTCGGCTATGCCGCGCTGTTCATGGCCGGCATCGACGGCATCGAGAAGAAGATCGATCCCGGCGCGCCAATCGATAAGGACCTCTATGAGCTGCCGCCGGAAGAGCTCAAGGAAGTGCCGACGGTTTGCGGCTCGCTTCGTGAAGCGCTTGCGAACTTGGATGCCGATCGCACCTTCCTCAAGAAGGGCGGCGTCATGGATGACGACTTCATCGATAGCTACATCGAGCTCAAGATGAAGGAAGTGCAGCGCTTTGAAATGGCGCCGCACCCGGTCGAGTTCGACATGTATTACAGCGCCGGCTAATCCGGTCTGTGTCTTATCCCTCTCCCTTCAGGGAGAGGGCAGGGTGAGGGTACTTAATCGAGCGGGGCCTTCGGGCTCCGCTTTGATTTTTGTGAAGACGGAGCCTGTCAGAGTAGAGACCACCCTTTTTTGTGTGGGACGCCTTCGCGCAGCCTGGATAATAAATGTCGATAGTATTCAGGGAGGGATAAATGCGCGTCACGGCTATTATAGTCTATCTGCTGGCCATGGGACTCGGTTCCGCCCGTGCCGAAGATTGTTTTCATGCGCTGATAACATCGACTTATGCCAAAACATCCAGTTATCATTCTGACTGGCGCCTGGCTCACTTCGTGTCTAAAGACGACTACGATCGACTTGGTCACAATCTTTCTAATGAATCGGTCATATTCGGCATCCCAATAGGAACGAACTATGACGACTATCAAAAGCGCGTTCAAAAACTAACTCAAAGTAGCAACGAGTCGCTGAGCTTAGATCAGGCGTCCAATATTCTCTGGACTGGTCTGGGA
>JBAQHC010000162.1:0-10095 GCA_049288095.1 Alphaproteobacteria bacterium
CGCCTTGGTCATGAGCGCCTTCTGGCCCGCAATCAACTCAAGACCCTCGCGTGCTTGCGTGAGCTTCTTGGAATCGGCCGTCGCCTCGCCAACGCCCATATTCAGCACGACCTTCTCAAGCCGCGGGACCTGCATCGAGTTCTTGTAACTGAACTCCTTGATTAGGCGCTCGCGGATCACAGCGTCGTATTGCTGCTTGAGCCGCGGAACATATCTTTCGCTCGTCTCAGGCATCGATAACCTCTCCCGACTTCTTGGCGAAACGCACCTTGCGTCCGTCCGCCAGAGTCTTGAAACCAACGCGCGTAGGCCCATCGGTCTTGGGATCGGCAAGCGCGATATTCGAAATATTGATTGACGCCTCTTTCGAGATGATGCCGCCTTCGCTTGTCGTCGATTGACGGGTGTGACGCTGCACGAGATTGACCCCGCGCACGATCGCCCGGTTTTCATCAGGGATAACGCGCACGACCTCGCCTTTCTTGCCCTTATCGCGGCCAGTAATGACGACGACACGGTCGCCCTTTTTGATCTTGAACTTATTCGGCATCAGATCACCTCCGGGGCGAGCGAGACGATCTTCATGAGATTCTTCGCGCGAAGCTCGCGCGTGACAGGCCCAAAGATACGCGTGCCGATCGGCTCGAGATTGGCGTTGACGAGCACGGCCGCATTGGAATCGAAGCGGATCACCGTGCCGTCCGGGCGGCGAATATCCTTTGCCGTGCGCACGACAATCGCCTTGTGCACATCGCCCTTCTTCACGCGGCCGCGTGGAATCGCCTCTTTGACGGAGACGACAATGAGGTCGCCGACATGGGCATAACGGCGTTTCGCGCCACCCAAGACCTTGATGCACATGACACGGCGCGCGCCGGAATTGTCAGCGACATCAAGATTGGATTCCATCTGAATCATGTTCGTCTCCGCCGGCGCTCACGCGCCGTCTTTACACATCAACTGCAGTCACGCCCGAGGCCGCGGCCACACGCTCGATCACTTCCCACCGCTTCAGCTTGGAGACCGGGCGGCATTCCTGAATGCGCACCACCTCGCCAACCTTGTAAGCGTTCTTCTCATCATGCGCGTGATAATGCTTCGACCGCCGCACGGTCTTTTGCAGCAGCGGATGGGTGAAGCGCCGTTCGACTATGACGACAACCGTCTTGTTGCCCTTGTCGCTCACAACCCGTCCTTCAAGCACGCGCTTTGGCATTTCGCTGGTCCTCTCAGCCCTTGGTCTTCGGGGCAGTCTTTACGGTGCGCTTTTCGGCCATCACCGTTTGAATTCGTGCAACCGCGCGCCGCACCTCGCCAACGCGCGCTGTGTTTTCGAGCTGCCCCGTTGCGCGCTGGAAACGCAAGTTGAACGCCTCGCGCTTCAGCTGAGTGAGCTCGTCCGTGAGCTGATCAGGCGTTAAGTCCCGCAGGCGCTCGCGATCTTGTTTGATCTCTCTAAGCTTCATCTCATGAACCCCTCGCCTCAGCCGACATGACCTAGGCGCATGACAAAACGCGTCTTGATGGGCAGCTTGGCGGCGCCGAGCTGCAAGGCCTCGCGCGCAAGCGCCGTCGGCACGCCGTCGATCTCAAACAAGATGCGGCCCGGCTTCACGCGCGCGACCCAAAATTCGGGCGAGCCCTTGCCAGAGCCCATGCGCACTTCGGTCGGCTTCTTCGAGACCGGCACATCCGGATACATGCGGATCCAGACGCGACCTTGGCGCTTCATGTGACGCGTGATCGCGCGCCGCGCGGCCTCGATCTGACGAGCGGTCAAGCGATCCGGCTCAAGCGCCTTGAGCCCGTACTCGCCGAAATTCAGCGTGGTCGCGCTCGTCGCCTTGCCCTTGATGCGACCTTTGAAGGCCTTACGAAATTTGGTGCGTGCCGGTTGCAGCATGTCTTTCTTCCTTAAGCCTCGCCGCCTTCAGTGTCGGTGCCGGCATCAGCACCCGGGGCTGCGCCTGCGCCTGCTCGCTCACCACCGCGACCGCGGCCACGCCCGCGGCGTGGACGATCAGCGCGTTCTGAACGATCACGGTCAGGACGGCCCTCACGCGCTTCGCGCGGACGTCCCGCCGGCTGCTCCTGCATCTCGGCGAGCTTCTTGTCGACCGCCATCGGGTCGTGCTCCATGATCTCGCCTTTGAATACCCACACTTTGATGCCGCACGAACCGTAAGCGGTGTGCGCGGTCGCGACCCCGTAATCGATATCGGCGCGCAGTGTGTGGCGTGGCACGCGCCCCTCACGATACCCTTCCGTGCGCGCTATTTCCGCGCCACCTAAACGGCCCGCACACGCGATTTGAATGCCTTCAGCGCCAAGGCGCAGCGCCGACTGCACGGCGCGCTTCATTGCGCGGCGGAACGCAACGCGCCGTTCAAGCTGCTGCGCGATATTTTCAGCGACCAACTTGGCGTCGATCTCGGGCTTTCTGACTTCGACGATGTTCAAGTGAACATCGCTGTCGGTCATCTTCGCGAGATCAAGGCGCAGCTTCTCGATGTCGGCGCCCTTCTTGCCGATAATCACGCCCGGGCGCGCCGTGTAGATCGTCACTCGGCACTTGCGATGCGGCCGCTCGATAACGACGCGCGAAACGCCAGCCGCCTTAAGACGCTCCATCAGCATCTCACGCATCTTGAGATCTTCATGCAGCAGCTTGCCGTAATCCTGGCGTGCAGCGAACCAGCGCGAATCCCAGGTCCGGTTGATGCCGAGACGAAGCCCCGTCGGGTTGACTTTATGACCCATAAGAAAATCGCTCCTAAGTCGCGGCTTCGGCTGGTTGACGCACGACGATCGTGATCTGCGAAAACGGCTTCTCGATCCGGCCATAACGCCCGCGCGCTCTGGGATGGCCACGCTTCATCACGAGGTTCTTGCCGACATAGGCCTCAGCGACGACGAGTTCATCGACGTCAAGATTGTGATTGTTCTCGGCATTGGCGATCGCCGATTGCAGAACCTTCTTCACCGGTCGCGCCATCGCCTTCTTCGAGAAGGTCAATTCGGCAAGCGCCGTCTCGACCTTCTTGCCTCTGATGAGCTCGGCAACGAGGTTCAGCTTTTGCGTCGAGCCGCGGATCATGCGGCCGATCGCTTCGGCCTCATTGTCCTTCAAGCGGCGTGGATGTTTCGGCTTGCTCATCGCTTATGCCTTCTTCGCCTTCTTGTCGGAGGAATGGCCATAAAATGTGCGCGTCGGTGCGAACTCACCGAGCTTATGGCCAACCATGTCTTCGGTGACGAGCACCGGGATGAACTTGCGCCCGTTGTGCACGCCGAAAGTGAGGCCGACAAATTGCGGCATGATGGTCGAGCGACGCGACCAGGTCTTGATCACATCGCGGCGGCCGCTGGAATGCGCCTTGTCGGCTTTACCGAGCAGGTAGCGATCAACGAACGGACCTTTCCAAACCGAACGCGGCATTCTTCTCTCCTACTGCGTGCGCTTGCGCGCATGACGGCTGCGCACGATGAACTTATCGGTCGACTTGTTATTGCGCGTCTTCGGGCCGCGCGCCTTCTTGCCCCACGGAGTCTTCGTGATACGGCCGCCGCGCGTTCTGCCGCCAAGCGGGTGATCGACCGGGTTCATCGTTTCGCCGCGCACGGTCGGGCGGATCCCCATCCAGCGCTTGCGGCCGGCCTTGCCGATCGAAATGTTGGCGTGATCAGGGTTCGAGACCGCGCCAACCGTCGCCATGCACTCCGCGTGGATCAGACGCTGCTCGCCCGACGACAAACGTACCAATGCGTAGCCCATGTCGCGGCCGACGAGCTGCGCGAATGTGCCCGCCGAGCGCGCAATCTGCCCGCCGCGACCCGGGCGCATCTCGATATTGTGGATGATCGTGCCAATGGGGATCGAGGCCAGCTGCATTGCATTACCGGGCTTCACGTCAACGCGCTCACCCGAAACAACGCTATCGCCGGCATTGAGGCGTTGCGGAGCAAGGATGTAAGCGAGCTCGCCGTCCTGGTACTTGATCAGCGCGATAAAAGCCGTGCGATTGGGATCATATTCAAGCCGCTCGACCGTTGCCGGCACATCGAATTTACGGCGCTTGAAATCGACGAGGCGATAAGTGCGCTTATGACCACCGCCGTGATGGCGCGTGGTAATGCGGCCGGTGTTGCCACGACCTCCCTTGCGGTGGATGCCCTCGGTGAGCGTCTTGACCGGCTTGCCTTTGTGAAGATGCGACTTGTCGACCAGCACCAATTGGCGCTGACCCGGCGTTGTCGGTTTATATTGTTTGAGCGCCATGGCTTATAGACCCGTCGCAATATCGATTGTGTGGCCCTCTTCGAGCGTCACGATCGCTTTCTTCGTATCGCTCTTCTTGAATGGCACGTTACGGAACTGCTTCACCTTGCCTTTGTGAATGAGCGTGTTGACGCTCTTCACTTTCACTTTGAAAAGACTCTCGATCGCCGCCTTGATCTGCGGCTTGGTCGCATGAAGCGGCACCTTGAATGTGACCTCATTGCGGTCAGAGCCCATGGTCGCCTTTTCGGTGATGATCGGCGAGAGAATGGTCTCGAACTCGCGGATCATCTTTGCTTCGGCTGTTTCAGTCATGCGAGCCGAGCCTCCAATTGAGCTATCGCCGCTTTGGTCAAGACGAGCTTCTGGCGGCGCAAGATGTCGTAGACATTGATGCCTTCCGCCGGCAGCACATCGACCTCGCGCAGATTGCGCGCGGCCAGACGAAAGTTGTTGTCAAGCTCGCTACCATCGATCACGAGCGCCGAGCCGAGCCCGAGCTTCGAGAACGCGGTGAAGAGGCTCTTGGTCTTGGGCGCCGAAAGCTTGGCTGCATCGAGCACGATGATGTCCGACGCCTTGGCTTTGGCGGAGAGCGCATGCATCAAAGCGAGCTTGCGCACCTGCTTTGGCAAATCGGTTGCATGGCTGCGCACGACCGGACCATGCGCCTTGCCACCCTTGCGGAATTGCGGTGCTTTCTTGTTGCCATGACGCGCACCGCCCGAGCCTTTTTGGCGGACGATCTTGCGCGATGAGCCCCGTACCAAGCTGCGGTCCTTCGCCATACGCGTACCTTGGCGGCGCTTGTTCAATTGATAGGCTACCATACGCTGCAAGATGTCGCCGCGTGGCTCGAGGCCGAAAATCTCGTCCTTGAGCTCGACCGAGCCTGCCTTACCGCCCTCTAATGTGACAACGTCGGCTTTCATTGCGCTGCGCCTTCATTATTCGTGGACGGAGCATCCGCCTTGCCCGCCTTGCGAACGCCGGCCGGCTTCGGCGCCTTCTCCGGCGTGCCCGCCTTAACCGCGTCCTGGATAAGCACATAACCGCCCTTGGAACCCGGCACGGCGCCTTTGATGAGCAGCAGCCCGCGCTCGGCATCCGTACGCACAACCTCAAGATTCTGCGTGGTGCGGTTCTTCACGCCCAAATGGCCGGCCATCTTCTTGTTCTTGAACACGCGGCCCGGATCTTGGCGTTGGCCGGTCGAGCCGTGCGAACGGTGCGAGATCGAGACGCCATGCGATGCGCGCAAACCGGAAAAGTGATGGCGCTTTATAACGCCTGCGAAACCCTTGCCGATCGTGACACCCGTAATGTCAACGAGCTGACCGGGCACGAAATGCTCGGCCGTCAGCTCAGCGCCGACATCGATCAGGTTGTCCGGCGTCACGCGAAACTCGACGATCTTCTTCTTGGGCTCGACATTCGCCTTGGCAAAGTGTCCACGCATTTGCTTGGAGACGTTCTTCACCTTCGCGTTCTTCGCGCCGAGCTGGACGGCGGTGTAGCCGTCCTTCTCTTGGGTGCGCTGAGCAACGACTTGGCAATTATCAATGCGCAAGACCGTGACCGGCACGTGTGCGCCGTTCTCGCCGAACACCCGCGTCATCCCGACTTTTTCTGCAATGAGACCAGAGCGCATTGGGCTTATCCTAGAGCTTGATCTCGACATCGACGCCCGCGGCCAAATCGAGCTTCATCAAAGCGTCGACGGTTTGCGGCGTGGGATCGACAATGTCCAAAAGACGCTTGTGCGTGCGGATTTCAAACTGCTCACGGCTCTTCTTATCGACATGCGGCGAACGGTTGACCGTGAAGCGCTCGATACGCGTTGGCAGCGGGATCGGCCCGCGCACGCGCGCACCCGTGCGCTTGGCGGTATTGACGATCTCGCGCGTCGACGTATCGAGCACGCGGTGATCGAAGGCTTTAAGCCTGATCCTTATATTTTGTCCTTGTACCGCCATCTTAAAAACCAGAAGTCAAAAGTAAGAAACCAGAAAACTGAAGTCGGAAAGCGAGAAGCCGGAGTCTGATTTCCGGCTTCCGAATTCCGACTTCTGAACTACTCGACGATCTTGGCGACAACGCCCGAACCGACGGTGCGGCCACCTTCTCTAATAGCAAAGCGCTGCTTCTCTTCCATCGCGATCGGCACCATAAGCTCGACGTCGACGGTTACATTGTCGCCCGGCATCACCATTTCCGTGCCTTGCGGCAAGGACACAACGCCGGTCACGTCAGTCGTTTGGAAGTAGAATTGGGGACGATAGTTCGCAAAGAACGGCGTGTGGCGCCCGCCCTCATCCTTGGTTAGGATGTAGACTGAAGCCTGAAACTTCTTGTGCGGCTTGATCGAACCGGGCTTAGCCAAAACTTGGCCGCGCTCGACCGCCTCTTTGTCGATGCCGCGCAGGAGGCAGCCGACATTGTCGCCGGCGACGCCTTCGTCGAGCAGCTTGCGGAACATTTCCACGCCGGTGACAACGGTCTTCTGCGTGTCGCGGAGACCGACAATCTCGACTTCCTCACCGACCTTGATCTTGCCGCGATCGATTCGGCCGGTGACGACGGTGCCGCGGCCGGAGATCGAGAACACGTCTTCGATCGCCATCAGGAACGGCTTGTCGAGCGGACGCTCGGGAAGCGGAATATAGGTGTCGAGCGCGTCGTAAAGCTTCAAGATGGCTTCGTCCGCAAGCGGGCCCTTCTCACCCTTGAGCGCCGGAAGAGCAGCGCCGCGGATGATCGGCGTGTCATCGCCGGGAAACTCATATTTCGACAGAAGCTCACGCACCTCGAGCTCGACGAGATCCAAGAGCTCCGGATCATCGACAATGTCGCACTTGTTGAGGAATACGACGATGTAAGGCACGCCGACCTGGCGCGCGAGCAGGATGTGCTCGCGGGTTTGCGGCATCGGGCCGTCAACCGCCGACACGACAAGAATGGCGCCATCCATTTGAGCGGCGCCGGTGATCATGTTCTTCACATAATCGGCGTGGCCGGGGCAGTCGACATGCGCGTAGTGGCGCTTCGCGGTCGAATATTCGACGTGGCTCGAGGCGATCGTCAGGATCTTGGAGGGATCGCGGCGTCCTTGCGCTTCCGAGGCCTTGGCGACCTGGTCGTAAGGCACATAGGTGCCCCAGCCCTTATCTGCCGAAACCTTGGTCAAGGCAGCCGTCAGGGTCGTCTTGCCGTGATCGACGTGGCCGATCGTGCCGACGTTACAATGGGGCTTATCGCGTGTGAATTTCTCTTTGGCCATTTTAAGTGCTCCGTGAACTGACGGTTGCCTGCTTCCTCAAGCAAGCTTTGCGATGACTTCTTCCGCAACTGCTTGCGGCACCGGTTCGTAGTGATCGAAAAACATGGAATATTGTGCGCGGCCCTGTGTCATCGAACGCAAGGTAGACACATAACCGAACATGTTGGCGAGCGGAACCAACGCGTTGATGACTTCCGCGTTGCCGCGCGTATCGCCCGAGGTTTGGATCTGACCGCGCCGACTATTCAAGTCACCCATGACGTCGCCAATGAAATCCTTGGGCGTTACGATCTCAACACGCATCATCGGCTCGAGAAGCTTGAGGCCGAGCTTTGGCTTGGCCTCGCGAAACGCCGCCCGCGCCGCGATTTCGAAGGCGAGCACACTCGAGTCGACGTCGTGATAGGCGCCGTCGGTCAGCGTCACCTTGAAGTCAATGATCGGAAAGCCTGCCAGAATGCCGGTATCGCGGACACTGATAATGCCCTTCTCGACGCCCGGCACGTATTCCTTGGGCACGGCGCCGCCAACAATCTCGTTCTCGAATTCGAAGCCGCCGCCCGGAGGCAAGGGTTCGAAGGTGAGCGAAACTTTCGCGTACTGGCCGGTGCCGCCGGTCTGCTTCTTGTGCGTGTAGGTGAGCTCGGTCGCCTTGGTGATCGTCTCGCGATACGCAACCTGCGGCGCGCCGACATTGGCCTCAACCTTAAACTCGCGCTTCATGCGATCGACGATGATCTCCAAGTGAAGCTCACCCATGCCCTTAATGATCGTCTGGCCCGACTCGGGATCCGACGAGACGCGGAACGAGGGGTCTTCCTGCGCAAGGCGATGAAGCGCAACGCCGAGCTTCTCTTGGTCGGCCTTCGATTTCGGCTCGACCGAAAGCTCGATGACCGGCTCCGGGAATTCCATGCGCTCGAGCACGACGGGCTTCTGCGGATCGCACAGCGTGTCGCCTGTCGTCGTATCCTTGAGGCCCACAAGCGCGACGATGTCGCCGGCAAAGGCCTCTTTGATCTCTTCGCGGTTGTTGGCATGCATGAGCAGCATACGCCCGACGCGCTCGCGCTTATCCTTGACCGTATTGGTGAGCGCCGCGCCCGAGGCCATCATTCCGGAATAGATGCGCACGAAAGTCAGCGTGCCGACGAAAGGATCGTTCATGATCTTAAAGGCGAGGCCAGCAAGCGGCTCGGTATCCGAAGACTTGCGCGTAGTCTCGGCATCCGTCTTGACGTCGATGCCTTTGATGTCGGGCACATCGACGGGTGACGGCAGATAATCGATCACGGCGTCAAGCAGCGGCTGAACGCCTTTGTTCTTAAACGCCGAGCCGCAGAGCACAGGGAAGAACGCATAAGAGCACGTGCCCTTGCGAATGAGCTTGCGCAAGGTTGCCTCGTCCGGCTCCTTGCCTTCAAGGAACGCCTCGGTGGCCTCATCATCGATCTCGACCGCCGTCTCGATGAGCTGAGCACGATACTCCTCGACCTTGTCCTTCATGTCGGCTGGAACTTCGCCGACAACGAACTCGGCGCCGAGTGTCTCGTCCTTCCACGTGATCGCCTTGCGCGTGATGAGATCGACAACGCCCTTGAACGTCGATTCAATGCCGATCGGCAGCTGCAGCACGGCCACTTTGACGCCCAGCCGCTTCTTGATTGAGTCAAGGCAGTCGTAAAAGTCTGCGCCGACCTGGTCCATTTTGTTGGCAAAGATGATGCGCGGCACTTTGTATTTGTCGGCTTGGCGCCAGACCGTTTCGGTCTGGGGCTCGACGCCCTGATTGCCGTCCAACAGCGCGATCGCGCCGTCGAGCACACGCAAAGAACGCTCGACCTCGATCGTGAAGTCGACGTGACCGGGGGTGTCGATGATGTTGACGCGGTGCTTGACGCCTTCGCGGCTGGTCCAGAACGCGGTGGTCGCAGCCGAAGTGATCGTGATGCCGCGCTCTTGCTCCTGCTCCATCCAATCCATCGTCGCGGCGCCGTCATGGACTTCGCCAATCTTATGGCTCTTGCCGGTGTAATAGAGGATGCGCTCGGTCGTCGTCGTCTTGCCGGCGTCGATATGCGCCATGATACCGATGTTTCGGTACAGCTCGATCGGGGTCTCGCGGGCCATGATACTAAACCTCAAAACATACGAGGCGGACCACTTGTCCGCCTGCGGATGAATCCCCCCTTCACCAACGGTAATGCGAGAACGCCCGATTGGCCTCAGCCATCTTGTGCGTGTCTTCGCGCTTTTTGACTGCCGTGCCGCGATTATTTGCGGCGTCCATTAGTTCCGCCGACAGGCGATCGACCATCGTGCGCTCGTTGCGTGCCCGTGCGGCGGTAATCAGCCAGCGGATCGCGAGCGCTTGACGGCGCTCCTCGCGCACTTCCATCGGAACCTGGTAGGTAGCACCACCCACGCGCCGCGAACGCACTTCAATGTGCGGTTTCACGTTAGCTAGTGCGTCGTGGAACAGGCGCAAGGGGTCCGACTTGGCTTTCTGTTCCATCTGCTCAAGCGCGCCGTAGAC
>JBAQHC010000163.1:0-1932 GCA_049288095.1 Alphaproteobacteria bacterium
GCACAAGATGCCGCGCCGATTGCTCTTGGCCGACAGCTTGCGCACGATCTGCACGCAGCGGAATAAGAGCAGATTGTCGATCACCGGCATCAGCCCCGCGGCAGATGCAACCGCTTCATATTGCGCCGGCTCGATGAGTTCGCCGTCCAGCGAGCGCAGCCGTGCAAAACCTTCATAGCGCGCGACCTTGCGCTGAGGCAGCGAGACGATGGGCTGCAGATAAAGATCGATGCGATTGTCCTCGAGCGCGGATTGGATGACCTCGAGCAGTTCGGTCTCCGAAAGCTCGGCGACAGGCTTTGCCGTCGGCTCGTCGATATCGATGACCTTGCGCTTATTGTCCGGTCTTGGCTGGGCCGCAATGGCAGCCTCCGCCGCGGCAGCTGCTTCGGCGCGCTCACTTTGACTCACAGCGAGCTGCTGCACGAGATCTTCGATCAGCTTCATCTCATTGACGAGCCGCTGATTGCGCTGCGCCGCTTTCACTTCGTAGCTCGACGCTGTCTCTTCGAGCCGCGTCTTGAGTTGCGTAAGCTCGATCTCTGCAGCATTGAGGCGCCCCAGCACATGAGTGTAGCGCTTGACGTTCTGAGCGGTTTCGCGCCGGGCCGTGGCGCCCGCACAAACAAGCACTACGAGCGCAAAGACGCCTAAGCCGACGGAGATCGAGAGCACAAGATCGCTGGCCGTTATCCCTGCGCCGCGCGTACTAGAGTGCAGAAGCAAATGGGCAAGCACCGCCACCAGCACGCCAATCGGCGCGCCGACAAGAATCGGATGCTGCGCTATCCCCTTAATCATGCGCCCTTATCGGGCGCAGGGCGTTAACGCCTTGTTAATCAGCCCCGCCCGAGGCGCCCAGACGCCTGCCCAGCCAATTACTGCCCTGTGACGGGATCGGGCCAGGCTGGCGCCGAGTTGTCATCGTGCGAGGACGGCTTTGCGGAATTCGGCTTGGCGCCCAGCGTGGGCATCGCCTGCTTCGGCGCAAGACGCTCGCTTGGTGCGAAGGCCGGCATCGCATCGCGTGCCATGTGGCCGAACGCCACCGCGTGGTCGAGCTTGTCCTTTAGCGAGGCAGCATTGCCCGCGCCCTTCGGCGGCTCATGATACGGCTTGTTCTGTTGGTAGAGGGCAAGCCGCGTTTGGCAATCCGCGATGTCACCCTTGGCGCCGCTCGGCCCAAGCATCTTAAGTGCCTTTTGCTCTTCGCGCACGGCATCGGCGAATTGGCCAGCCTCGGCATAGGCCGCGGCGAGCGTATCGCGGTTGCTCCAATCGTCGGCGAGCTTCACGAGCTTGAGCGCGACCTGCACGGCTTGAGGTCCGTCACGGAACTTGGCATCCGGGCAAGTCGCGAGCAGCCAGGCTTCGGCATTGTAACCGTCAGCATCGTCCGGCTTTAGGCGGATCACTTCGCTGTAGTCGGCGACGGCGCGGTCGTAATCGCCCTTGTGGTCGTAGGCATGGCCGCGGTTGAAGAAGGCCAGCGCGTAATCCGGCTTGAGGCGGATCGCTTCAGTGTAGTCCGCGATCGCGCGGTCCTGGTCGCCCTTGTTGTCATAGGCTTTGCCGCGGATGTTGAAGGAGATTGGGTTTCTAGGATTTATGCGGATTGCTTCATTGCAGTCAGCAATTGCGTGATCATAGTCCCTTTTAGCTAAATATGCGCTGCCGCGGTTGCCGAACGCTTGCTCAGCGTCGGGCTTGAGGCGGATCGCTTCAGTGTAGTCGGCAATCGCGCGGTCATAATCGCCCTTGTGCTCGTAGGCGAGGCCGCGGTCGTAGAAGGCGAACGCATAATCCGGCTTGAGGCGGATCGCTTGCGTGAAGTCGGCGATCGCACGGTCATAGTCGCCCTTGGCGCCATAGGCGCTACCGCGGTTGTTGAAGGCGAACGCATCATCCGGCTTGAGGCGGATCGCTTGCGTG
>JBAQHC010000164.1:0-1526 GCA_049288095.1 Alphaproteobacteria bacterium
GATGTGGTGTCCGTCAGAAACGTTGATAGCGGCCAAACCATCAAGGGGACCATCGGGGCTGACGGGGTTGTGCATATGGGGGATCCATGAGGCGCACCCTGGGTCTCCTGCTGTGCGCAAGTATAGTTGCTGCTCCTGACTCGCCGCGTTGTGGGGACTTTGGGGACGGCGGTGCCGGCGGTGCCGGCCGATCCAACCTGCCATCTCTTGGCAGCCCCACCAGGATCAAGAACATTGTCTCCGTTCGGGGTGTCCGCGCCAATCAGCTGGTCGGCTACGGCTTGGTCATTGGCCTCAACGGGACAGGCGACAGTCTTCGCAATTCGCCCTTCACCGAGCAGTCGTTGCAGGCCATGCTCGATCGAATGGGCGTGAACGTTCGCAAGCAGAATACGCGTACGAAGAATTCCGCAGCCGTCATCGTCACTGCTTCGCTTCCGGCATTTGTCCAGCCTGGCTCGACTATTGACGTGACGGTCTCCTCGCTCGGGGATTCGACGTCTCTTCTGGGCGGTTCGTTGATTATGACGGCCCTCTACGGCGCAGATAATCTTATCTATGGAGTCGCACAGGGACCGGTCACTGTATCCGGGTACCAGGTTGAAGGCGCGGCCCAAACGGTGACGCAGAACGTGCCGACAACGGGGCGCATCCCCAATGGCGCGATCATCGAACGCCCTGCGCCCGGCCAATTTGTGGATGTCGAGTTCATCGGCCTTGACCTGATCAACCCTGATTTCGGCACTGCCGTGCGCATAGCCGATGCCATCAATGCCTACGGCATGAAGCGATTTGGCATGCCACTGGCGCGCGCGTCCGATCTGCGCAGCGTCGACGTGAAACGGCCGCCCTCGATCGCACCGACGCGATTGATGGCTGAGCTCGGCGAGCTATTCGTCGAGCCTGACGTGCCGGCTCGAGTCGTCATAGACGAGCGCACGGGTACGATCGTGATTGGACGTGACGTACTGATCTCTACCGTTGCCGTCACCCACGGAAATCTGACCGTAAGCGTGACCGAGACCCCGCAGGTCTCGCAGCCGTTGCCCTTCTCGGAGGGTCAGACCGTCGTGACGCCCGAAACCGATATATCGACCGCCGAGCAAGGCGGGACCTTGCGGATCGTTCGAGGCACGAGTCTGCACGTTCTGGTCCGCGGACTTAACAGGATGGGGCTGAAGCCACAGGGGATCATCGCGATTCTGCAGGCAATCAAGAGCGCCGGAGCGCTTCAAGCTGATCTCATGGTGCAGTGATGAGCTTCGCTCGCATCAATCGATTCTTTAGCGCGGCGGGATTGTGCCTCGTTGGTGTGCTCGTGCCGGCGCAGTGCGTTGCAGCGGATCAAAGCTGGCTGCCCATGGTCGTTAAGAGCAAGAAGGTTGAGAGCATCCCAACTAAGCCATGGATGCCGTCGAGACCGCCGATGCCCCCGCTGCCCTACGCGAAGCAAACAGTGCCCAAGATGATGCCCCCGCTGGCAAGGGCTAAGCCGCCGGTTGCGCCTGCCGAACCAGCCACTTCTT
>JBAQHC010000165.1:0-4224 GCA_049288095.1 Alphaproteobacteria bacterium
ATCTCGCCGCTGGCCGTGCGCGTTGCATGCGAGCCAAGCCAGGTGTGAGCGTCTTCGAGCGAATAGGGGTAGGGCACAGTCGCGAGCATCTTCACGACATCCCAATCGCCAATGAATTCATTGACGCGCGCGGCATCGCTCGGTGCCGGCGCGCGCAATCGTAACCGCTCGGTTTCCAGTATCGCTTCTTCTATCGCCTCCATGGGGGCCTCCTTTGGGCCGTCGTCGTGGAGGGAGAAAACAAAGAGGGAGATGGCGAACCATCTCCCTCCGGATTTCCTGGATCGCCATCCTTTGGCGATCCCGCTTATCGCCACTGTCTATTCGGCTGCCGAAGCCTGCGGGTTGGAATTCGTGTCGATCGATACGTAGGTGCGGCCACCCTTTGCGGTCTTGAACGACACTTGGCCGGCGGTAAGCGCGAACAGCGTATGATCGCGGCCCATGCCGACATTCATGCCCGGATGCCAGGTCGTGCCGCGCTGGCGAATGATCACATTGCCCGGCACGACATGTTCGCCGCCGAACTTCTTCACGCCCAAGCGCCGGCCTTCGGAGTCGCGTCCGTTGCGCGATGAGCCGCCTGCTTTTTTGTGAGCCATGGCGCTTTACTCCTTCGTCTCGGCTGCGAGCGCTTCGCCCTCGGCCGCTTTCTTCCGTGTACGCTTCTTTGGTTGCGCTTCGGTTGCAGCGCTGGCGCTTTCGGCGCGCGCGACCTTGCCGAGGCCGGCAATCTCGGTGATGCGCAGCACCGTCAAATCCTGCCTGTGGCCGTTCTTGCGGCGCGAGTTCTGGCGGCGGCGCTTCTTGAACACGACGATCTTGGGCCCGCGCGCCTGCTCGGCGACCTCGGCCGAGACCTTGGCGCCCGAAACGAAGGGCTTGCCGACTTCGATCTTGTCGCCTTCGCCGACCATCAAAACCTCAGCGAAGTCGACCGCCTTGCCGGCGTCGCCCGCGAGCTTTTCGACGGTGACGAGGTCGCCGGGGGCGACCTTGTATTGCTTCCCGCCGGTCTTGATGACAGCGAACATGGCAGAAATCCTTGGTTTTCCCAGGGGCATGGCCCACGGGAGCGGCGCAATATACTGAGGCGCCGCGCCAGGTCAAGAAAATGCCGCCCGTGGGCCCTTAGAAAAGGTCTGGCTGAACCGGCTTGCCGGGCGCCGGGGCTGGGCTTTTGGCCTGCGGAGCCATGTCCCAATCGCCCTCTTGGGTTTTGAGGAGCGCTTTCACTTCGAGAAGCGGGGCAGGCGTCTCGCCAAGCCAGACCGGCCAATCCTCGGGCTGGATAATGGCGGGCATGCGGTCAGTGATTTTGGAGATCAGCTTGTTGGCCGCGGTCGTCACCATAGCGAAGGTCAACAGCTCGCCTTCGTCGCGGTGGATCCAGCGCTCCCAAATCACGGCGATTGCGAGCGGCTTGCCGTCGCGCGGGGTGACGACATGCTGGCGTGTTTTTGTCGGCGTGATCTCCTCGCCCTCGTTGAAAGTGTTCACGACGATCAGCCCGCGCTGATGCGCAAAGGCTTCGGCGAATGCCGGCAATTCGTCGATCGTTTCCGCGCGGGCGTGGATGTGCTTGGGCCGCTCGCCGGGCGATTTGGCGCGCCGGTCGGCAATGCCCCAGCGCATCTCGCGCACTTCGCGCTTGCCGTCAGGACTTAGGCAAATCACCGAGGCCATGCGCATCGGCGTTACGGTCTCGACGGCATCCTCGGGCAGCTTCGAGAAGAAGCCGGAATAATCGTGCACGCGGCGCCATGAGGCCATTTGGGTGAACTTGCCGCACATTTCGAGAAACCGCCCTTAGCTGATGCCCCGAGTGTAAGAGATAGACTTGGAACAATAAGAGAACAAGCACGGCTGGGATTCTCTTTCAACAATCCGCTCGCCCGCTGCCGGCGTTCCCGGCGAGCGAAGAGCGGGAACGATCACTTCTTCGCTTTTTTTGCCTTATTGAGTTTTGCCTGCGCCTTCAGAATTCGCCTGATCGCCGCGGCCGGCACTTTTTGGTCGAACCTGATTTGGACGGTCTTTTTGCCGGTCTTGTAGCCCTTGGCTTCGAGCGCTTCGCGATCTTCGGTTTGAAGCAGCGTTACCAGGCCGAAATTGACGTGGTGCTTGAGCGCGGTAAATCCGGCGAGCACGCCGTGATATTTGTAGATCGGCACGCCCCAGCCGATGCCTTCTTCCACCTCCGGAATGGCCCGCCTTATGAGCTCCTGAAGCTCTTTGAGCTTCGGCCGAGAGTCGTCGGCGGCGCTCTTGATGTAAGCTTCAACGTCTTTCGCGTCGTAATTCTGCATGCTTCAGCATCCGTCAAATGCTTATGCTTGTTCAATCACTTCGCTCGCGTCGAAATTGTGAGTCGCAATAATGAAGATACTTCACGAGGCGTTGCATTCGGCGATTGAGAATATCCCTCAGAGTCTCATTGCGGACCTTCTCAGAGAGAAGCTGATCGCCCAAGGAGTTTACCTGTCTCAGCGGCAGTGTGAGAAACTGGCGCGCCAAGTCATCAATGAAAAGCTGGACTCCCTTGATTTGCCGCGGTGGCGGTTTTGGCAGTACCGCCGATTCCGCAAACCGAAGAAGCTTCAGATTGAGTTCACTTCAGAAGATGCTCAAAAGATAACCGCCGCATTAGATGAGTTCTCGGATAAGAGACTCCCAGATCTAATTCAGGAGATCGTTGCTGAACACTCTCAGAACATCCTCGGCATGTTGCAAAAGCGTTGGAAATTGGAATTCAAACAACAGGTTGATGATGAATCTAAATTCCGTCTCAACCTTCAAATTCGATGGGGTTTACCCATTGAGCAACTTCGAATGTTGCGGACAATTGCTCTCGAGTTTGGCTCGGACGTCAACCGCGATATGCGACGTATCGCTATGGACGAAAAACATCTTATTGATGTGCTTACGCGGCTTCATGCGCGGGCTTGTCAGGTAACCAGCGAAGTGGAATGCCTGCTGTCCGGCGGGTTTTCCGATGGCGCAATGGCACGTTGGCGAACCTTGCACGAGGTTGCAGTGGTGGCCCGGTTCATCTCGAAACATGGAGCCGAGTGTGCGGAGCGCTACGTCGATCATCAATTTGTTGAGTCAAGGAAGGCCGCAAGGAACTATGAGCGTTGTCAAGCTAGGCTTGGATACGAGCCAATATCCGAATCAGAATTAAAGGAGACTGAGCGGCAGTATCAGTTTGTGTTGGGCAAGTATGGCTCGCAGTTTAGCGAACAATATGGTTGGGCACGTCCCTACCTTAGCATCTCGGAAAAGGC
Organism: Alphaproteobacteria bacterium; assembly: GCA_049288095.1. GTDB lineage: Bacteria > Pseudomonadota > Alphaproteobacteria > CAWBKL01 > CAWBKL01 > CAWBKL01. The sequence goes on from JBAQHC010000165.1 coordinate 3,288, forward strand.
CCACGTGAAATTCTCTGATATTGAGGAGGCTGCGGATTTAGACCATTTGCGCGCGCACTATCAGATGGCAAGTCACAATGTCCATGCAAACGCTAAAGGTGTGTTCTTCAAGCTTGGCCTCATCGCGGAGTCGAATGTACTTTTGGCGGGTCCAAGCAATGCCGGTTTAGCCGACCCGGGACATGCGTCTGCCCTTTCACTAATTCAAGCGTCGTCGGCGCTAATGACGATTGACCCGACGTTGGACAACGTCGTCCTTGTGAAGATAATGATGAAGCTAGCGGATGAGATCGGTGACAACTTCTTAGCCGCAAGTAAGAAGCTGGATCAAGACGCGGTGCTTGGCCTCACTATGACGAAAGAACTTCGGCCCAATTGATCGCGGGCTAGCCGGTCGAAGCGCTGAGGGCTCGGGCGATGATGAGGCGCATATGCTGGCGGTGCGCGATGGTTTGCGCGTCATCGAGTCCGATCCAGCTATAAAGCAATCGGACGCCTTCAAGGCTATCGATGATTTTCAGCTGATGCAGGATCGCGGCGCGAGCCACCGCATCATATTGCCGTCCGATCCCGTCCGACATCACGCCCACGAAGACCTTGGCAGAGACGCAGAACGACCTTAGAAACCCTTCACGTCCCTGGACCAAATTGTCCCGAGATTGTCCCAACGGGCACGAATGTCCTTGAAATGCTCCGCCGTTCTCGCCACAAGAATGGCGGGTTTCTGCGCCTGGAGAGGTGGCAGAGTGGTTGAATGCACCGCACTCGAAATGCGGCATAGGTTCACGCCTATCGGGGGTTCGAATCCCTCCCTCTCCGCCACCTAGCCTCTGTCCGGCCCGGAGAGATGGGTGACAGAACGTACCTAAGACATGGGTGACAACCCTGGGCCGAAGGGGTTGTCGAGGGGTTGCAAGGTTCTCTGCTCCAAATCGAT
>JBAQHC010000166.1:0-3157 GCA_049288095.1 Alphaproteobacteria bacterium
AGTCTGCTCATCACGCTATTTTGTACGCATGAGGGAATCGCTTGCATCGCTCAAGCTCATGGCACGGTATAGCGTCAGATTGCTTGCACCCGATGGCTCGCTTCAAAGCCAGCAGACCATCGATTGCGACCACGACGATGAAGCAATCGATCGCGTCGGCGAGCTCGATTACCCCTACGAAATTGATATTTGGCAGGGCGAGCGGCACGTCGCGCGATTTCCGCCATGGCACGGGCCGCGATTTGGCCCCGGACTTTCGTGAGCGCCCGTTGGACACCAGTTACAAGATTCGGCCCGGTGCTTTAGCTATCACTTTGATTCGGCACGCATTTTGCGCCGATCTCGCCTTGAAGATGATCCAGCGGTCACTACAATTCGTATCAGCTGCGTCTCGGTCGACGCGCGCACCTAAAGTCTGAGCTTTCGGCGTTTAGGATTCCTGATGGAGAAAGGCACGCGATTGGTTGGGGTGATGGTCAACTTTGCTCGCGCGGCCACTGTGGCAGCCAGAATTTCGCCTGCACCTGCATGCCGCCAAAAAGCGGGGCTGCGTGATGGCGCGTGACGCTATTGTTTATGTAGTCGATGACGACATTGATTTTCTTGAGTCGCTCAAGTCGATTCTCGAGGCTGCCGATTTCCGGGTAAAGATCTTTCCGAGTGCGCGGCAGCTCATGGATACCGTCGAGGTCGCGCCGAATAGTTGCGTCGTCGCGGACATTCGAATGCCCGGGATTGATGGTCTTGAGCTTCAGCGTCAGCTCAAGGAACGGCGTCTCAACATCCCAATCATATTCATATCCGGCTACGGTGATGTTGCCCTCGCCGTGAGAGCCATGCGCCAGGGCGCTGTCGACTTCATCGAAAAGCCTGTCAACGAGGCAATGCTTATCGAGAGCGTCAACCGCGCCATCCAGGCTTCGCGCAACTCTTGGGAGCGCGTCAACGCAGAGGAGCGCGCAAGAGCCCTGGTTTCAACCCTTTCCGCGCGAGAGAAGGAGGTCTTTCACCTCCTTGCTCAGGGATTACAAAACGCCGACATTTCGAACAGGTTGAACATCTCGACACGAACGGTCGAAGTTCACCGCGCAAACCTGTACCGGAAACTAGAGGTGAAGAACCTCGCGGCGCTCGTGCGTCTCGCCCTTCTTGCCGGCCTCGTTTCTCCTACAAGCTTGTTCGAGTCGCCTGCCGGCACTCCGCCTACGAGTGCGCAATGAAGAGGTTTATGCCGTCAGCAACCATCGGCATAGCCTAACACCGCTAGGTCAGCGGCTGGAGACGAGGGCTTCGCCCTTGCGCCTGGCCTTAGGCGCGACAGCGCTAGGAAGCGTAATCATTGTTGGAAGCCCGCTTCGCTCGGCCGCTACGGCATCGACAATTCCCCACGCGATGAGACTCGCCTTCTTTCCTGCCGCCGCTCTTACTCGGGCATGAAGGCTGGGCGTTCGCGCGGTCTTCCGAATGAGCCCATTATCGAGATCGTCGGCTTGCGTCATGGTTGGGAACATGGCGAGCACGAGCTGGCCGTTAATGTCGGCGACTTGCAGATCGTCCTTAATCACGCGCACGCGCGTGCCGACGGGCGCATCGCGAAACAATTGCCCGATATCTTCCGGGTAAAGCCGGATGCATCCGTGAGTCAGATTGCGACCGATGCTGAAAGGTTTGTCGGTGCCGTGAATGGCATAGCGTGGCCATCCAAGATAGAGCGCATAATCTCCCATGGGATTGTCCGGCCCCGGCGGAACTACATCCGGAAGCTCAGGACGCTCGGCGCGGATCGATGGTGGCGGCGTCCAAGTTGGATGATCCGACACCCTTATGACTTGTGTCGCACCGAGCGGCGTCGCGCGTGCGATTTCGCCCGAGCCTATTGGATAGGTCTCGACCTTCGAGCCAGCGCCGAGGAAATGGTAGAGACGCTGCGTTGCGAGATTGATCACGATGCCTTTGCGCTCGCCCGCGGGGAGGATATGAAGCGTCGGCAGCACGATCAGCCTGCCGGTGCCGGGCTGCCACGGATCAAAACCGGGATTTGCAGCGATGAGCTCGGTGTACCCAAGATCGAACGCGCGGGCGACATCCAAGAGGGTATCGCCTTTCTTTGTCGTATAGCTCTGTATCTTGCCTACGGATGGCTGACCAGGCGTGAGATCAAAGACTTCCGCGCGCGCGAGACCAGCCTGCGCAATAAGGCAAAACCCAATGGTGAGACTTCGCCACACGGGCCATAACATGGCATCTCATCCCCGCACGATCAATATCAGCGCTATTTCCGCGCGGAACAGTTCTTCATAAGATGTGGCCAAAATAAGGAGGCTTGAATGACCCTGCGCCTTGTTCGCTCGCTTGCCGGCGCCACGCTATGCCTTCTTGCGCTGAATGGCGCTGCGCGCGCGGCGAGTGGCGCGAACACCAATATCCATACGGTGCACGGTCTTGCGCTTTACGGCGAGCCGAAATACGGGCCCGAATTCAAGCATCTCGATTACGTCAATCCCAACGCGCCCAAGGGCGGTACGGTTCGCTTTTCCGGCTCAGGGACGCTGTCGGCCGCAGGCACGTATGATTCATTCAATCCCTTCTCGCCGCGCGGCGTGCCTGCCATCAACATCATTAATCTCACTTTGCTCTACGACCGGCTGATGGAGCCCAGCTTCGATGAATTGCAGTCGCAATATGGCATGATCGCCGAGAGCCTCACCTATCCCGACGATTATGCGTGGGCGGAATACAAGATCCGCCCGAATGCACGCTGGCACGACGGCACGCCAATCACAGCAGAAGATGCCGTTTTCAGCTTTGAGGTGATGCGCGACAAGGGCTCGCCGGCATTCGCGTACGGCATTGACGATGTCGCGAAGGCCGAAGTGACCGCGCCCCGCACCGTCCGTTTCACCTTCAAGCAGAAGAACAACCGCCGCTCGCTCGTCGCGCTTGGCCTGCTCACAATCGTGCCCAAGCACTACTGGCAGAGCCGCGATTTTTCCGCACCCGTTGTCGATCCGCCGCTCACCAGCGGCCCTTACAAAATCACGTCATTCGAGCTCGGGCGCAGTGTCACCATGGAGCGCGTGCCCAACTATTGGGGCAAGGACGTGCCGATCAATGTCGGCCGATTCAATTTCGACAAGATCGTCTATCAATATTACCG
>JBAQHC010000167.1:0-16472 GCA_049288095.1 Alphaproteobacteria bacterium
GCCCCAATCGGCTCTGCTCGCGCGCTTATAAAGATCGCCATCGCGTCGGCTGATAATTGTTTCAGTCGCATGACCGTCGGGATTGCAGAGCTTGAGCGAAACGCGTCCCCTGGCATGAAGCGGGCGCGCGATGATTCGCGAACCACTGACCGCTGACTTATGCCGCGATGCGGCAAGATAGATGAACTTCTCATCCTCCCAGCCGAGCTCGCCGCCTTTGATCTCGCGGTGAAGGCGTGAGCGCGGAATGCGCTCGGCGAAATGACACCAGTCTGGCGGGACAAGCGGGCAGTCTTGGGAATGCGGGCACGGCGCCAAGACATGCGCGCCCAGGGCGAGCAATTGCTGACGGACGGTCATGAGCCGCGCCCAGCCAGCCGAGGTGCCGGGCTCCACTATCAATAGAGTGTCGAGGGCGAGAGCCCAGGCCCTCTCCGTCAACGCAAGCCGCCCGGCCTCCACAATCTCGCCGAGCACATAACCGAGGAGCACGATGTCCGAAGCATTCTCCCCCGCAACCGCCCGGCCGATGTCGCCCGAACGCCAGACGGCCTTGGGGACAGTTCCCCCCGAAGCCAATTGCTCCCCTAAAATACGAGCCGCAGGGCTTTGCTCGATGAGCGTCACTTGCTCGATTTCGGGCCAGCAATCGGCAAGCGCCCAAAGTCCGGTGCCGGGACCGGCACCGAGATCGAGGGCAGCCTTGGGCGCAAAGTCCGGGCGCGCGATGACAATCGCATTAAGCGCGGCGCGCGTCGCGGCATAAGTCGCCGGAAGCCGCGAGGCGGCATAGGCGAAGACGGCCTGTTCGCCATCCAAGTGCGTCCGCCCATCGTGCACTTCGCCACGATAGCGGTTTGACAACCGAGCGGCAGCGGCTCGCAGCTCCGCCGCGCTCACGCCCGCTAAAGCGTCATCAAGCCGCTCTCGCAAAACCCTGGGTAAGTCCATCTGCCAACCTTCGCGCGCCCGGCCTATATGCTATGGTCTGATCGCGCTTTTCGAGAGGCGGCGCGACGTCATGGTTCGACAGGCTCACCATGACGTCATCCTGAGCTTGTCGAAGGATGACCAAAGGTTCGAGCCGGAAGACTTAACTTACTGCCGAGGCCCGGTTTGATCCCCCGCTACACCCGCCCCGAAATGGCGGCGATCTGGTCGCCCGAGACCCGTTTCCGCATCTGGTTCGAGATCGAAGCGCACGCCGCCGATGCTATGGCCGAGTTGGGCATCATTCCCAAGGAAGCCGCAGCCAAGATTTGGGAGAAGGGCAAGGACGCCGTGTTCGATGTCGCGCGCATCGATGCGATCGAGCGCGAGACCCGCCACGACGTCATCGCCTTCCTCACCCACCTGGGTGAGATCGTCGGACCCGAAGCGCGGTTTGTCCATCAGGGCATGACCTCCTCCGACATTCTCGACACCTGCTTCAATGTTCAGCTCGTGCGTGCCGCCGACATGTTGATGGACGACACGATGCGGCTGATGACGGCGCTCGCCAAACGCGCCAATGAGCACCGCTTTACGGTGTGCGTGGGTCGCAGCCACGGTATCCACGCCGAACCGACTACCTTCGGCCTCAAGCTCGCGTCGCACTTCGCCGCCTTCGGCCGGGGGCTTTCACGGCTCGCACTCGCGCGCCACGAAGTCGAGACCTGCGCGATCTCAGGGCCGGTCGGCACATTCGCAACCGTCGATCCGCGCATCGAATCGCATGTCGCCAAGAAAATGAGCTTGATGATCGAGCCGATCTCGACGCAGATCATCCCGCGCGACCGGCACGCAATGTATTTCGCCACCCTTGGCGTTGTTGCTTCATCGATCGAAAATCTTGCGACCGAAATTCGCCATCTTCAGCGCACGGAAGTCTTGGAGGCGGAGGAATATTTCTCGCCCGGCCAAAAGGGCTCCTCCTCGATGCCGCACAAGCGCAACCCGGTGCTGTCGGAAAATCTCACCGGCCTTGCGCGCCTCGTTCGCTCCTCCGTCACGCCCGCGCTTGAGAATGTCACGCTCTGGCACGAACGCGACATCTCGCACTCATCCGTCGAGCGCGGCATCGCACCCGACGCAACCGTCACGCTCGATTTCGCGCTCAACCGTCTCACCGATCTGGTTGAGAAGCTCGTCATCTATCCCGAGAACATGAAGCGCAATCTCGAGCGCCAGGGAGGCCTCGTGTTCTCGCAGCGTGTGCTGCTTGCACTCACGCAGAAGGGCGCCTCGCGCGAAGAGGCCTATTCACTCGTCCAGCGCAACGCAATGGCGGCATGGCGTGGCGAGGGCGATTTTCTTGCCAATCTTATCACTGATCGGGCGGTCGGCGGCTTTCTCACGCCCGACGAAGTTCGGGCGCTCTTCGACGTGAGCTTCTACACCAAGCATGTCGACGAGATTTTCGAGCGCGTGTTCTCGCCCTTCATCAAGGCGCGCGACCGTTTGAATCCGCGCGTCGAGACGGCCCACTAAATAACGGGATCAAGAACCGGCGATTCAGCGGCCATTCGAGGCGCAGAGTCTTTGGGCACCCACTTGCGGAGCATTTCGGTGATCTGGTCTGCTTTGAGCGGCTTGTTGAGATAATCGTCCATTCCGGCGCGGAGGCACTTTTCTCTGTCGCCGGTCATCGCATCGGCCGTCAACGCGACGATCGCTGTATGGCGCCCGCGCGCCTTTTCCTCTTCGCGGATGATGCGCGTCGCCTCGAAACCGTCCATCTCCGGCATTTGGCAGTCCATGAAAACGATGGCATAGTCGTGCTCACGCATCATCTCCACGGCTTCTCTGCCGTTGAGCGCGGCAAAGACCTCGCAGCCATGCTTGCGCAGGATCTTCGTCACAAGCATCAAATTGACCTTCATATCCTCGACCGCAAGAACCTTTGTCCCCGCGAACATATCCGGCCGCACCGAAGTCTTTGCTCCGTCGCCGTGCATAACCTGCGTTAGGTAATGGCGCGAGATGAACGGCGCCTGACTCTTCTTCTGTTGTGCATCCCACAAGATCTGGAGACCGGCCTTGATCTCATCTGGAAAGACCGGCTTGACGAAGAGGCCCGAAAACCCTTGCTTCGCAAGATCCGCGGCCGTGACGAGCTGGCCGAACCCAGTAATCATGATGAACATGGTTTCAGAGTCACCGGAGCCACTTTTGACGGCCCGCACCCGGCTCATGTCGACCCCGCGAAAGTCACCCAGCGCAAAGTGATAGGGCCGGCCGGCCTGCGCAGCTTCCTCGACCATTTGAAGCGCACGCTCCGCATTTGGAGCCGCATCGCATTGAACATCCCAAGCGGTGAGATAGCCCCTCAGAATCTTCTGATGAAGAGTCGGATCATCCACGATCACTGCACGCAGGCCTTTGATGTCGCACGCGGCGACCTGGATGAAGGACGATTCTAAATCCTTGGCCTCGCCGACCAACGCATCGAAATGGAATATCGAGCCCACCCCGGCTTCGCTGGTGACGGAAATCTTGCCGTTCATCATCGCAACGAGCTTGCTCGAGATCGTAAGACCCAAGCCCGTGCCGCCGAACTTGCGCGTCGTCGACTCTTCCGCTTGCGAGAACTTTTCGAATATGAGCGCGGTCTTCTCCGGCGGGATGCCGATGCCGGTATCTTCCACCTCGAAGAATAGGCGTAATTTGCCCGCGCCTTCCGAATTCGCAAATGCACGAATCAAGATATGCCCACGCTCCGTAAATTTTATCGCGTTGCCGAGGAGATTGAGCAGGATCTGGCGCAGCCGGCCCGGATCGCCAACGACGCGGCGCGTGAGGTTAGGCGCCAAGTCAACGGCGAGTTCAATCCCCTTCTCTTGCACCTTGAACGAAAAGAGATTCGTCAGCTCCCTGATCATCTCAGGGAGATCGAAGGGAACGGGAGCGAGCACGAGCTTGCCGGCCTCGATCTTGGAGAAATCCAAAATGTCGTTGATGATTTCAAGCAGATTCTCGCCGGACTTTCTGATGACGTCGACCCATTCGTGCTGTTCCGGATTGAGATTTGTATCGAGGAGCAACCCCGACATGCCGAGAACGCCGTTCATCGGCGTACGAATTTCGTGACTCATATTCGCAAGAAAATCGCTCTTGGCCTTGCTCGCCGCCTCTGCAGCCTTCTGCGCGGCGAGCAACGCTGCACGTGAGGCCTTCTCCTCAGAAACGTCGCGCAAGACCACGGTAAAGATCGGCCCCTGCGCCGTCTCTAGTTTAGACAGGGATGCTTGCGCCGGAAACTCCTCGCCGTTCTTGCGCAACGCCATAACCTCGCTTCGGTCGCCCATCCTCCGAGTGCTTGCACTCGACCCGCGAGCAAAGTCGGAGACGTTCTGGGCGTGCTTCTTTTGGAAGCGTGCCGGAATGAGTTTGTTTATGTTAGAACCGATAATCTCTTCCGGCTTGTAGCCGAACGCCTTTGAAGCGCCGGCGCTGAACATCACGATCTTGAGATCCTTGTCGGCAACGATTGTCGCCTCGGGCGCGATGTTGAGAATGCCCGAGAGCATGTCTCTGCTCTCGACGAGCGCTATTTGAGCGTTGCGCACCTCTGTGACGTCGCGAACGACGCCCACGGTGCCGATGCGTGTTCCCTCCCGATCAACATGCGGCCGTCCGATCGCCTGGATGCAGCGCTCGGCACCATCGCGCCGAGTAATTCGATGTACGACCTCGTAAGGCGTGCCGCTCTGAACGGCCTTTACGATCGTCGTTCTGATGCGTTCCAAATCTTCGGGATGCGTATGATTGATGTAAACTGATCTACTGGGCGTAATTTCATGCGGCTCGTAACCGAAGATCCTGTAAAGATTATCGGACCAAATGATCCGATCTATGGTGTCGTCGCTTTCCCAGCTGCCGATCTCGGCGATCCTTTCTGCCTCTTCGAGCTGCCGTTTGGTCTCCTTCAGCATATTCTCTGCGGCGACGCGGTCCGTGATGTCGACGCCCGATGCAACAATATTGGTGATCGCGCCCTTATGATTCCGGATTGGGCTGAAGCCGCCTTCCAGGGTGACAAACTTGTTCTCGCCAACGCGGACTTCAAATTCACAGCCAACCCGTTCGCCCTGAGCGGCGCGCTCGAGAGCGGAGCGGATGACATCCTGCCTTGTCTGTGAGTCCGACCACCAAAAGGCTTCCCAAAATGGCTTTCCGACAGCGTCTGCGCGATCAAGGCCGATATCGCCCAGGAACGCGCGGTTGGTCTCGATCAATGTGCCATCCGGCAAAAAGATGGCGACGAAGGCCGGCATGCTGTCGAGCACGTCGCGCAAGAACTGACCGTGTTGCTGCAGCGCCTCGCGAAACTCTTCGCGCTCGGACACATCCTGGAAAGTTCCGATGAGCTTGGTGATCTTCCCGTCCTTATCGCGCCTTGCATTCATGATGGCATGCAAGATGCGCCTCTCGCCATCGGGGAGTGCGAGGTATCGATAGCCTTCGAACGGCTTGCCTTGCTCTTTCACTGTGATGAGGTCGCGCACTGCCGCCTCGTGATCGGTAGGATCGAGGCGCCTTTTGAACGCAGGAATACTCGGCTCGACTTCCCCCGGCTCATATCCCAGGAGCCGATACATCTGGTTCGACCACTTGTGCGTGCCATGAACGAGATCCGCCTCGAATATTCCCAATCTGGCGAACTCGTGAGCGTCCTCGAGATTTTGCTTCGTTTCCGTGAGTTCGCTCGTCAGCCGTTCAAGCTCCGCCTTTCGCTCCTCCAGTTCTTGGATCCGAGCATGATGATCGCGCTCACGAAGCCAAAAAGCCCACAACAAATAGATGAGGATCAGGAGCAGCCCGACGCTTACGACGGCCGACAGGACGAGGTCGTGCTGCACGCGCGCATACGCCCAAGCCGAACTTCCGGCCCACGCAAGCGCCACGAGCGCCAACAGAAACCAATGACGATACTTCATCGGCTGAGCGTGCCCTTTGTCCGACGCCGGCAGGCAATAAATCCCGGCACATTTTGACGGATTTAAATGGTAGGGCGTTAATTGTTGATGCACGCATTGCGCGCAAAATTCCTACGGAAAGGTGAGCAAGACGTCACTACAAAATCAATTTCAACGAATGAGTTAACGATGTTCCCAGACATCATCGATCGAGATGCCGAAAAGCGATTGATCTCCTTTCTCGATCACGTGGGCGAGGATGGCCAACAATGGGAGGCCGTCCACTTCGAGCGCTTGGAATTGAAACGACTGGCGGCCGGAGACGACGTTCTTGACTCACTGCTTGAGCGCCTGCTCGACGGCACAACGGGCGCGCTGACCACTGCGATCGTTTTCAAATTCAAAGATAGCGACGTCCTTGTGGCTTGGAGCGCCGAAGGAGACGAACCCGGAGATGCGTTCGGCAGCCAATTGCGTGAGCGTTTCAGTCTTCCGGACGGCACTAGCCTCGGACGGCGCTATGGTCTTCCAGCCGAAACGGACGCCCTCCGTATGCTGTGTTATCGCAAGATTGCGGGGTACACACACAGCCAGATCAGCGACTTCGAAGCTGCGGCCAAGACGCGAAAGGGGCGCGCGCGCGCAGAGATTTTGATCGTTGAAGATCAGCCCTTCTCACGCAAATTGCTCGAAGCCATGCTGGAGCGAACATATAAGGTTTATGCCGCCAGCGATGCCCAATCCGCGCTCGAGCTCTATCGCCGTCATGCACCCGATGTCGTTCTTCTCGATTTTGAATTGCCGGACGTCGACGGTGACACACTCTCCGGCATGGTGGCCGCCCTGGACACCAATTGTCACATCATCATGGTGACTGCAAACAGCCGCCGTGACGCAGTCGCAACTTGCCGGCGCAACGGCGTGAACGGCTACATTTTGAAGCCCTACAGCAAGCAGAAGATCATGCAAAGCATCGAGCAACTCACACAAACGCATGATCTCGCCTCATAGGAGACGCCAATGGCTGCCGTTGACCTAAAGAACTTGCGCGAAATGACGGATGGCGATCCGGAGATGGAAAGAGAATTGTTCGCCGAGTTCATCTCGTCCTTCGAGAATGAGCTTGCGCAATTACGCGCGAGCCAGGCGGATAGCGCGAGTGAAACTTGGCGGCGCCGCGCACACGCCTTGAAAGGCATCGCCTTCAATCTCGGCGCCATGCAGCTCGGCGAGCTTTGCAAGCAAGCGCAAGAGACGCCGCAATCCAATCCCGAGGCCAAGACAGATCTGCTCAAGAAGATCGGCACCGAGTTTGAGGATGTGCGCAGCTATCTGGGCGAACTGATAGCCGCCTAGCCGGCCGGCCCAAGCCGCTCCCGCAACCGCGCATTTGTTTCAAGGCCTGCACAAATCTGTGCGGGCCTTGAATTTTGTTCAGAACGCTTGCAAGCGAAATCGGCCTCCTGGTCTGGACGGACCGGCCCTTCCCGGTGTTTCTCTAAGCGGAGCCGATTTCTCGGCTGCTTTCTCCCACGAGCCGACGATGCCAGCGACAGAACCGAGCCCAGCAATCGAGCACAAAGCCACTGCGCTGATCGGGAAATATTCGGACGTTGTTGAGCTCATTCTGCCGCGCCTCGTCACCTGGGCGCTCGATCTCGCAGCCGCCATCGCGATCATCATCATTGGTTGGATCGCCGCCCGTGCGCTCGCGGGCCTCACGCGCAGGCTTCTCAACAAGCACACGCATATCGACGCGACGATCAAACCGGTCTTCGTCTCGCTCGTGCGCTATGCCGTGCTCATCATCGCTTTCATTGCTGCGATCGCCGAGATCGGGATCGCAACGACCTCCATTCTTGCCGTGCTCGGCGCTGCAGGCCTTGCCATCGGTCTTGCGCTTCAAGGAACACTTTCCAATGTCGCAGCCGGCGTGATGCTGCTTCTGCTCCGGCCCTTGCGCGTGTCGGAATATATCGAGAGCGACGGCGGGGTTGTGGGCACAGTGCGCGAGGTCGGCCTCTTCAGCACACTGCTTCACTCGCCCGACGGGCTGGCGCTCTTCGTGCCCAACGCAAAACTTTGGGGCACGACGATCAAGAATTATTCGCGGCTCGGCCGGCGCCTTTTGAGCTTGGACATACGCATCGCCTATGAGGCCGATATGGATGCGGCGAGCAAAATCCTGCTTGCGGTGGCGAAAAGAGATTTCCGGGTGCTGAGCGAAACCGAGCCGAGCATCATCGTCTCGAATGTCGCCGACGGGGCGATTACGCTCACCTTGCAAGCCTGGGTGATGGCCTCGGATTTTGCGGCGGCCCTCTCCGACCTGCGCCGCGCGGTGAAGCTTGCGCTTGAGGAAGCAAAGATCGCCGTTCCCATTCCCGTCCGCAATCTCTATACCGGGCCTTCTGACGGCGGGCGCGCTCAAGCAGGAGCCGCGGGATTATCGGACTTGTAATGTCGCTTTACCCAGCAATCGAGCCCTACGAGACGGGCACACTCAAAGTCTCGGACATTCACACAGTTTATTGGGAGCAATCGGGCAACCCGAATGGCGAGCCTATCTTGTTCGTTCACGGCGGTCCTGGCGGGGGCACCGAGTCGGCGCATCGCCGTTTCTTCGATCCATCGGCCTACCGCATTATTCTGTTCGATCAACGCGGCTGTGGTAAGTCGACGCCTCATGCCGAACTCCGCGAGAACACGACCTGGGATCTCGTGGCCGACATGGAGCGCTTGCGCGAGAATCTCGGCATCAATCGCTGGCATGTGTTCGGCGGGTCCTGGGGTTCAACCCTTGCGATCGCATACGCCATCACACATCCCGCCCGCGTGGTGTCGCTGACGCTGCGCGGAATCTTTCTCGTTCGCCGTCAGGAGCTCTTGTGGTTCTATCAGAACGGCTGCTCCGAAATTTATCCGGATGCGTTCGAGAGCTTTGTTGAACCGATCCCGCCGGCGGAGCGCAGCGATCTCATTGCTGCCTATCACAAGCGCCTGACCTCGCCCGATGAACAAACCCGGACGCGTGCTGCGCGCGCGTGGTCGGTGTGGGAGGCCGCAACATCAAAGCTTCTGCCTGATCCGCGCTTGAAAGCGCATCACGACGAAAACGCTTTTGCCGAGGCGTTTGCCCGCATTGAGTGTCACTATTTCGTCAATCGCGGGTTCTTTGCGAGCGACAATTTCCTCCTCGAAAACGCCAATAGGCTGAAGCCGATCCCGGGCGTCATTGTGCAGGGCCGCTACGACATTGTGTGCCCGCCCGTGACGGCCTTTGCGCTTCACAAAGCCTGGCCGGAAGCCGAATTCCGCATTGTGCCAGATGCTGGCCATTCCGCTTTCGAGCCTGGAATCGTCAAGGAGCTCGTGGCGGCGACCGACCGTTTCCGCGGGTTTGCTCGGCGATAGGTGACGCGCGCGCCGCATCCCGCTAGCATATGAGGGGTCGTCTTGGGGGATGCATCATGTTTCACGCACTCGCACGCCGTGCGCGCGCCGCAAGCGCAAGGTTGATCGCGGCCCTTGCTTGTTTTGCTCTCGCTGGCTGCTTCGATCTCGAGCAAGACCTGACGGTCAACGGCTCGGGCGCCGGCGATTTCCAAGTGACGCTGCGCATCGATCCGGCGTTCAAGGACGCGCTTCAAAACGAGACGATTTTGGGCGCTCAGAAAGCGCCCGTCGAGGTCACACGCACGGTCAAAGACGGCCAGTATGTGCAGAAGGAGCGTGTGACCTTCAATTCGCTTTCGGAGCTTCGATTGCCGAACGAGACACTCTCCATCGTCAGCAGTGGAGCGGAGTTCTTCGGCGTTGGCCCGAAAGACCTTACGCTCACGCGCAAGGTCGAAAACGCCGGCGCCGACTCCAGCTCGGCAGGCATGATGCGCACAGTATTCGCCGACCGAACCTACACGTTCAAGGTCACGCTGCCGGGATGGATCGGCAAAGCCTATCCGCTCACCATCGGCGATGAGCAGGTCGCGCCGCAAGTCAACGGCTCGACGGTGAGCTGGCAGATTCCGATGTCGAAAGCGATCACGGCAAGCGAGCTTGTCTACAAGGTCGACTTTTATGCATTCATGAACATCCAGGGCAATGTCACCGCCGAGCGTGTGAACAATCCGGTGAGCAACATCATCCCCGGAGCGGGCACGCCCTAGCGTGAATCGCTTCCCAAGACTCGTCATGGCCGGATCACCCCGGTCCGCGCGAAGCGCGGCCGGAGTGCAGGCTCTCTCCCGGCCATCCATCGACCCACAGACATCGAGAGCAATCTTCCGCGTCAGCGTTCGCCGAAACATGGATGGCCGCCACAACAGGGCGGCCATGACGAATGACAGGGGGCTCGTGAGAGTGGCGATCGATTTAGCTCGGTACACGTAAGGTGATCACTTCATCGCCGCGCGCCAGAATAAGGTTCATTGGCCAGGAGTGTCTTTCATCGGTGAAAGCTTTAAGATCACTGTCCGAGAATGTCTTCGCATAGCGGCCATCGACACCAAGAATGATATCGCCGATTTGGAGCCCGGAGCGGGCGGCCTCGGAGCCTTTGTCGACCGAAACAATGCGCGGGCCTTCTTGCGTCTTCTCGACCGCGATCCCCAAACGGTATCCTAACGGCGGCGCCATATTCGCCCGGCTGGCGAATGGCATCGCAAGAAGAACCGCCAGGACAACGAGCAGATTGCTCTTGATCACGTGAGTCTTCCTTTGCTTGCTGGTTCGAACAAATTGCGATCGCGTAGCGCCACCTTTCGTCATCCCGTGCGCACTGCGGCACGAAGTGACGCTGTGCCGACACGGGATCTCCTCGATATTAGGAGATCCCGGATCTGCGAAGCAGCGCAAAGTGCTGCATCGCGTCTGGGATGACGACTCAAGACAATCACGACGCGAAATAATGACGCTTACGCAAACTGAAGCTTACGTCCTCACGCTCCTGATCGAGGGCGTTGCGGCTTATCTATTGGCGCCGCGATTTGCGGTGAATTCATGGCGCGCGGCGGCGGCAGCTGTTATCGGCAGCGCACTCTCGCATCCCGTACTTTGGCCGAGCGCACTCGCCCTCTTTCCGCAACTTGGTCCGCCGGCGGTGCCAATTCTCGAAACAGTTGTCGTGCTGTTCGAGAGCGTTGCCTACAGACTGATCGCGACCAAGAGCTGGCGCACCGCGCTCATTCTCTCTGCGATCGTCAACTTCCTATCGTGGCTAGCCGGCTTCCTCTTGCAGGGGCTTCGCTAAAGCCGAAGCCAAGCGCAATAAGAAAGATTGGCAGCTCGACCCAGGAATGGAGGGCTGCAGCGACGCTGTAGACGAGGTGCGCGCTGTGATAATCGGCGGCGTGAAACGCCAGCATCGTGGCGCCAAACAGCGCAACGGCGATATAGAAATTCTTCCAACTCGGCCAAGAAACGAGCGTGCCATTGGCCGTTTTGCCGCCACGTGCCAGCAATCGCGGCATCACCACGATCACCGAGAAATAATGCATCGCCTGCGCGACAAGCGCCGCCGAGAACAATGTGACTGCGTCGGCGCGCGGCGCGTTCGTCGCAAGGAACGCCGAGATCGGCCCCTGGCCGGCGCCGAACAGCGATGGCGCGCTCGCGGCTGAGTAACCAAACAATTCATGAACAAACTGCTGCAACACGCCGCTCGCAACTAGCGCCGGCAGAGCGATGAACGGCATGGACAACAACAGTAAAATGCGGGCGCGCTCGCGCTTGGGCAAGATCTCGCTGATGAAGGCGAGCGGCGTGAGGTTATGCAGCCACGCGAAGATCAAGAAAGTCGTGATCGGCGCGAAGACGGCGCCGCAGGTCAGCGTCACTCCGGCAAGAACACCAAGCAGATGCCGCTGGGGCATGAACCAGACGGCGGTCGCTGTCAGGCCAATGCCGAGGCTCAATTCGGCAGGAACCGTAAGAGCGCTCGGCAGAAGATTGAATCCTTGCGAGATCCTGAGAGCCGCAAGCAGCAAGAGGACTACACCGATGATCGGCAGCGCTGCGCGCGGCGCACGCGGCGAGAAGCGCTCATCGCAATAGCGCATTTCGCACACGACATGCGGTAAGCCGAAGAGCGCGATCATGAACACATAGGCAGCGAGCGGCGCCGTCAGCGCGGCGGCGAGCGCGAGCGCCCCCGCTGCTGCGTAACCCCATGGCCAAAGCGGAATTGTTTGCCGGCTTGGTTCTGTTGCGACCACAGTCATTGGGGGCTTAGCCCTTCTTGGCTTCGGCCTCGAGCTGCTTGATCGCTTCACTCATAAGCGCTTCGAGCTTGGTCTTTAGGTCAGACTCGCCGACGGCCTTGCCCTTGGCCTTGAAGTCTCCCATGACCTTGCGGATCAGGTCCTGGTCGCCCGGCTCTTGGAAGTCTGCGCGTACAACCTCCATGACATAATTCTCAACATCGCTTGCCGGAACCGCGAGCTCCTTCGCCGCCCACTGGCCAAACAGCTTATTGCGCCGCGAAATCGCCCGGAATTTCAGCTCCGCATCATGGAAGTACTTGTTTTCCTGAGCTTTTTCACGATTGTCAAAAACACCCATTAGCCAGCTCCTTGATGGTTTTGGCGCCGGCCGGGCTTGAAGCCGGAGGGGCGCAACACACATGATGCTAAACCATTTCGGATCGCGGCTCATGGGGGCAAGTCGAAAATGGCTGAGAGCCGCCGCAAAGGAGATGTCATTTGCCGAGGGGGCCCTGATGGGCTACCTTTTTTGCACTGTCTCCTGCTTCGCGAGGATGTGCGATTTGGGTGGTAGAGGTGAGCGCCGAGGGTTTTCGGGTTCAACCTCAACCCTATAAATAAGTTATTGGAATACAAGGAATTTTTTGGCGTGGCGAGATCCATGAACGGACGCAGAAGACTGGTTTATGAGGGCAAGGCGAAGGTGCTCTATGAGGGCCCGGAGCCCGGCACGCTTGTTCAGTATTTCAAAGACGACGCGACCGCCTTCAACAACCAAAAGCGCGCGGTGTTTGAGGGCAAGGGCGTCCTCAACAATCGCATCAGCGAATATATGATGGAGCGGCTCAACGGCATTGGTGTGCCGACTCACTTCATCCGCCGCTTGAACATGCGCGAGCAGCTCATTCGCGAGGTCGAGATCATTCCGGTCGAAGTGGTCGTGCGCAATATCTGCGCGGGTTCCCTCGTCAAGCGGATTGGCCTCGAGGAAGGCGCGCCGCTACCCCGCTCGATCATCGAGTTCTATTACAAGAACGATGCGCTCGGCGACCCGATGGTCTCCGAGGAGCACATCACCGCGCTGGGCTGGGCAACGCCGCAAGAGATCGACGACATGATGGCCATCGCCATCAGGGTCAACGACTTCCTCTCGGGCCTCTTCACCGGCGTCGGAATTCTGCTCGTCGACTTCAAGATCGAGCTCGGCCGGATTTGGGAAGCCGATCAAAGCCGGATCTTACTGGCTGATGAGATCAGCCCAGACAGCTGCCGGCTCTGGGATGCAAAGACGCGCGAGAAGCTCGATAAGGATCGCTTCCGTCAGGATCTCGGCGGCTTGACCGAGGCCTATCAGGAAGTTGCCCGGCGCCTGGGGATTTTGCCGGAGGCTTCCTCCTCCGCGCCACGTGGCCCAGTCCTGGTGAAGTGACCTCCGCCTTCGCGGAGGTCATCCCCGCGCATGCGGGGATCAATGAAATTCGACAAACAAAGTGCTAGTTTGCGCCCATGGGCAAGCTCTACGATTCGGACTTCTACGGCTGGACAATCGAGCAGGCGGACGCGCTCAAGCGCAAAAGCCTGAACGAGATCGATTGGCATAACCTCGTCGAGGAGATTGAGACATTAGGGCGCTCCGAACTCAGCCAGCTGGAGTCGCGTTTTGAAGTATTGCTGATCCATTTGCTAAAATGGCAGTTCCAGCCCGAGCAACGCACTCGTAGTTGGAGGAACACGATCGCCGAGCAAAGGCGCAAGATCCGGAAGCTCTTGAAACAAAATCCCAGTATGGCGCCCAAGGTGGGCGCGACCCTTTCGGACGCGTATGAGGATGCCCGGCAGGGCGCTGCGGATGAAACCGAACTGGAACTAGCCGTGCTTCCATCTGCGTGCCCCTACCGTCTCGAAGAGACGATTGACGACACATTTTGGCCTGGACCGTCGACCGATTAGGATCATGCGAATGAAAGCGCGCGTTCATGTCATGCTGAAGGCTGGTGTGCTCGATCCGCAAGGTAAGGCGATCGGCAACGCGCTGCATTCGCTAGGCTTTGGCGCGGTCGGCGATGTGCGCCAAGGCAAAGTGATCGAGATCGAGCTTGCCGAGACCGATCGCACAAAGGCTGAAGCCGCCGTTGCGGATATGTGCAAGCAGCTTCTGGCGAACACCGTGATCGAGACTTATTCGGTCGAGATCTCGCCCTAGCTCCAATCACTGGATCGCCCGCGTTGGCGCAAAAGCCGGCCACGCTCTCCAAGACATCCAAGCGCCTTGTGGCGCGCGGGCTCGATTTCGCGTTCGACAGCGCGCCGGCGCTGGCTGCGATCGTCGCTTTCGTCATCGGCGCGCTCGCGCTCATCGATGCGGCAACGCCTAACGTGCCGCGCATCCCCGGCTTTCGCGCCCTTGAAATCGTCATCGGCGAGTGGCCCGAGCTTGCCGCCAGCATCGCCGGTGTCGCGCTCATGGCTCTCGCATTTGGCTTGCGGCGGCGGCTCGACACCGCCCTGGTCGCCGCGATCGCTCTTCTGGCGTTCTTCGCGCTTTACGCGTTCATCCGCAAAGAGCACGTGCCCGCCGGCGTCATTTGCACGCTCGGGATCGTTTATTTGGTCACCGTGCGCCACGCCTTCTATCGCAAGGCCGGACTCGCCGCGCTCGCGCCATCGCCGCCGATTTATCTCGCTATCGCCGCGGTTCTGATGATCGCCATGATAGGCGGCGTGCTCTGGGCTTCCGAGAGACCCGGCTTTGCCGACGCGCCGTGGTGGAAGCTCATCACCGGCCGCCATATCGGCCGGCCGGGCCGCGCCATCACCGCCGGCTTGATCGTGCTGGGCGTCATTGCATGGTGGCATGCGCTGTTGGCCCCGTCGCGCCGCGCGCCGAAAGCGCCCTCGCAAGATGAGCGGGATCAGGCGCTCGCGCTCTTGCAGCGCGCCGAGGATGCACGGCCGGACATCCAGCTCGCGCATTTGGGCGATAAGAGCTTCATCTTCAGCGAAGACAAGCGCGCCTTCATCATGGCGGCGCGTGCCGGCACAAGCCTTGTCGCTATGGGCGGCCCAATCGGCGAACACTCGGCGTGGCGCAATACGCTCTCTGCCTTTCGCACCTTCGCCGAGCGCGGCAGCCTCCGGCCGGTCGTCTACGCCGCCTCGCCCGATGTTCTGCCGGAGCTCATCGAAATCGGCTTCCGGATGGAAAAGATCGGCGAGAATGCGGTCGTCGATCTGCACGCCTTCAATCTCGTCGGCAAAGACCGGCAGGACCTGCGCACGGCGCGGCGGCGCATTGCCGAGCGCGAGGGCGCGCTGTTCCAAATCCTCTATCCCCCCGTGAATCCGCAGACGCTCGAATCGCTCGGGCCGGTCTCGCAGGCGTGGCTGGCCGCGCAATCCGGCGGCGAAAAGAGCTTCTCGCTTGGTCGGTTCGATCCCGTCTACTTGGCAAATTTCCCGATCGCGGTCGTGCGCATGGGCGGAGTGCCAGTGGCTTTTGCCAATCTGTGGACGACGCCGGACAAGCATTACGCCTCGATCGATCTCATGCGCTATGACCCGGAGCGGTCGCCACCCGGCATGATGGATTTCTTGATCTGCGAGATGATTCTGTGGGCGCAGCGTGAGGGCTATCAGAAGTTCGACCTCGGCATGGCGCCGCTCTCCGGGCTTGCCGCCGAGCGCCAAGCGCCGCTGTTCCAAAAGCTTGGCCGGCTCGTCTATGAGGAAGGCGGCGCCTTCTTCAATTTCGAAGGGCTCAGGCGCTTCAAGGATAAATTCGGCCCCGTTTGGGAGCCGCGCTATCTCGCAGCGCCCGGCGCTTGGTCGATGCCGATCGTGCTTGCGGAAATCGCGCTTTTGACCTCCGGCGGCGCGCGCGGACTTTTCCTCAAGCCCGCTTGAGGCGAAATACATGCCGATGGCAACGGAAACCAATCCTGTCTCAATCGAATTCACGCTAAATGGGCCCGCTTGGATTTTTTGCAAAGTGACGGTGGGGGAGCAATCCAAGACATTCAAGGGCGTTTCGGATGCGGCGCGTCCACTCGACGAGTTATTGCTCGCCGCATTCAAAATTCTGACAGGCGAGAGCTATGTCACCTTCAGCTTTGACGGGGAGCCCGCAGAGACCCGATGGGTCATGAAGCTGGCTTGGCTAGAACGACCGCCTCGCTTTGGACCAAATGGCGAGGTTGTTGTGGCGATTAGGATTCTGAGATTCCTGGGAGGAGGCCATGGGCTCCCTGACGAGGCTGGCGAAGAGCAGTTTTCATTTGATTGCACGCCCGAGCAATTCGCGCACGCCGCGGCAAAAGCTGTGAGAAACGTCTGGGAGCGCTATGGACAGAAAGGATATGATGACGCTGTTCGAGAG
>JBAQHC010000168.1:0-6596 GCA_049288095.1 Alphaproteobacteria bacterium
TTTCAAAGAAGGAAATCGAGGCCCATCTCGAAACCTTCCTGCGCCGGTCAGGCGAAGACGAGTTGAACCGTCTACGCGACGAAGCGCGCCGCCTTGCTCCCAAAATCGATAGAGAGAAGGAATTCGCCGCGCTTAACAAGATGATCGGCGCGCTTCTCAACACTCAGGAAGACAATCTGCAAACACCCGCAGCGCGGGCGAGGCGGAAAGGCCTGCCCTTTGATACCGCGCGTCTCGAATTGTTTGAAATGCTTCGAGCAGAACTGCACAAAACGCCACCGCAGTCGCGCGCCGCAGCGCCGACTGACGGAACCACACTTCCGTTCTTTGAGGCGTATTTCTCGAACTTCATTGAAGGGACGGAATTCGCGGTCGAGGAAGCCGCCGCCATCGTTTTTGAGAACCGCATTCCGAATGCGCGGCCGCAAGACGCGCATGACATCTTGGGGACCTATCGCATTGTCGCCGACACAAAGGAGATGTCACGTACACCCGAGACCTTCCCCGAGCTGGAACGCCTCATGAAACGCCGCCATGGGCAGATCATGGAAGCCCGGCCGGAAAAATCGCCGGGACAGTACAAATCCCAACCCAATCGTGCGGGAGGGACGATGTTCGTCGCGCCCGATCTCGTGCGCGGAACGCTCGATCAAGGATTCAAAGTCTATCGATCATTGGCGACTCCGTTCCACCGAGCGGTATTCATGATGTTTCTTATTGCCGAAGTGCATCCGTTCGCCGACGGCAACGGCCGTGTCGCTCGAATCATGATGAATGCTGAACTCGTTGCAGAGAAGGAGCAACGGATCGTGATACCAACTATCTACCGCAGCAATTATCTGACGGCGCTGAAAGCCATCTCCAACCGCACAAATATAGCTTCGCTTGTGCGGATGCTCGATTTCGCACAACGATACTCCAAAGCCGTCGATTGGACCGACTTTGCGCGCGCTGAAGCAGAGCTGAAGGTCACAAACGCGTTTATGGACAGCGCCGACGCGGATGATCGTGGGATTCGGCTGCGGTTGCCGGAAGAGGGCGACAGATGAACCTCACCGACTATCAGGCCAAACACGAAGTGAGGATTTCGGGTCGGCTGGACATATCTGCGTCTGCGGAGATTGGTCTTGTTAATCCCACGGATCATAGCTAGTGGGCCGTCCCAATTGCTTCGGATTCCAGAGTACTCTGCCAAGCTCATCCCAGGGCCAAACGACGATCGCAGACTTCTTTCTTAGCTCGCGTGCCGTTGTTGCGTCGGAACTCGACAGGTAGTCCGAGATCGGTGCCATGCAATCGAGCGAAACAACATCCTGCACCTGACGCCAGAACACATCGACGCGACGCCCAAGCAGACGCTTTCCGTTCGAATAGCTACGCCCGAATTTGGGCAAACCGAAATCCGCAATAACGGGCTTGGCATTTCCGAAGCGATAGGTCTTCTGCGGGTAGAAGAAAGCCCAAATATCGAAATCGTCGATACCGCGTCCCTTGCGAGATTCGTGACCTAAATAATGATCGGCCGCACCTTGGCACAAGCAAATCCCGATGAGCTGCACCTCCTCGAACATCGGCGTGGTGCGCTGGCGTGCGAACTCCCGCTTGAGCGTGGCAACGCCAATCTCCGCAAGACGTTGAAGATCGCTTTCATCGATCTTGCGGAAAGAACGCGTTTGTCGCTTGCTCGTCACGCATAACCTCAGGCCAGTAATGAACGGTCTTATCGGCGAAAAATCGCCTCCGCTCACGCTTATTCATCGAAAAGTCGCCTATCAGGCTATCGGGAATGTGAGCCGCGTAGCAGCCCGCATTGGTGGAGCGCAAATGTACTTCACATCGCGTTGAGTCGCGCGCAGATTGGACGTGCGGCGAGGGCGGTCTTCGTCGCCGGAGAAGGCCAGTTTTCTTCGATCATTCAGCGATTTGCCGCTACGCGGCGTGGTGCTCCTTCCACGGACGAAAACCCGGCTAGTTGTTACACACTTCTTACACACCGACACTTTTCATGTCGAATATGTAAGTAATATCAACTAGTTAGTGATTTTGAGTGTAGACTCAAAATCTGTTGTCCGCACGGACGTGGGGGTTCAAGTCCCTCCACCCGCACCATCCTACGCCAAGGCTTCGAATGGCGAGCCAGTCAGCCGAAGCTTTAGCGAAGGCGGACCGCACTAGACTGTGAACGCAGTCGGTCATGAGCGGGCTCCATCAGGGAGCCTATCAGCTGCTCGCGACTACCTTCGAAGCAAACGCCACTTCAACTTCGCGGGCGGCTTGCCCAAACAATTCGATCGTGCGAATCACAGATTGCCCGATACTCTCGTGGTCTTCTTCTCTTGCCAGATAGGCTCGTGCGAGGTCGAGGTCGATATCGAGATGACTTCCACCGTCGCCATGTGGGATCAAATGTACCTCGCCCCATGTCCAACGCTTTCGACTGAAGAGATCGAGAAACTTCTCGGCTCGGACGAGGAAGGCACTGAGTTCCTCGGCTATGAGTTCCGTGCCGGCGAGAACCGAAAAGAAATAAACCTGATCAGCAGTGCGAGCATCTGCGATTAGCTTTTGTACACTCGGGACGATCGGACCTTCCATATCGTCAAGTCCAAGGCAGCTGGCATCTTCCTGCCAATGCGCAGCATGATTGCCTTCTTCTCGTTTCATCTCGCGCATGGCCTGGGCTAGTTTTTCAAACTTCTGGTCGGCGATCTCGCCAAACTTCTGCCTAAGCGGAAGTCGAGGGATGCGGTGGTGGTCGATCGCAATTTGAAATTCCTTCACGAAGGGCCAAAAGCCCCTATGCAGTGCTTCCGCAGCCTTCCAGTCCCCGTCTGCGGCGCGGCAAACGAGGGTTGAGGATTGAACTTCCCTGCGAGCTTCGCCGCGCAGCCGCGTCAGACCCAAGAAAGTGGCGTCGTCCTCATAGAATAGATTTGCCTTCATCTGGAATTTGGACCCCTCATCCAAGCTCGGCGGTCACCTTTGGCCGATTAGGCTCCACTATTCTAGGAATGCAATGGCAGCGTTGCTATGAACAAAACGGCCAATCCAATTGGACCGGTGGCGGCATGCCGATAGTTTTAGGCCGAAATTCGTCGTCAGCCGCGATCTCATAAGGATTACTCTGGCTGTACCTTCATTTGCTAGTTGTATTGTCAGGGGTTATACCAATACTTCGTAGTTCGACGAAAGACGAATACGAATGCAGATTATTGCGGGGCGGTCCACATGATTAGGCCAAGCGATAAGCGAAAGTATGCTGAGTATCTCGTGCATATAATGTTTGGCGTTTATGCCACCATGTGGGTCGAGGCGTCGATGGATCCCATAAGGAAGGCGTCGGATAGGCTTCAATCCACTGGTTCTCTGGGAATTCTTCTAACATCGTCTCTGAGTGAACCAAGATTGTGGCTCGGCGTTCTCGCCTTCATCAGCCTGCTTTGCCTCTGGTGGTGGTACACCTGCATCTTTCTTGAACTGGCCCGCGGTAGCGGCTCTCGCCTGCTCATTTTGGACCTCATAGTTCTTGCAAGTTTTTCCGTGTGTTATCGGCTCTGGTCCGAAAATTACGCGATTTTCGGAATGGTGTTTGTATTGGCCATGCTGATCATGCTGGTGCGATTTCAAACAACGATTGCAATCATCGACGGTGGCCAGGGAATCGTGCTCGGAAGATCGCTGGCAAGCGAGCCGGGGCGACGCGGGAGAGTACTCGCGCTGGGCGCCGATAACTTGCCCGAATATCGGGCGCTTGTCATCGGACGTAATTGTGTCGCGCTCATCCTGTTTGCTTGCGTAGTTGGACTTGTCACGTCGACCGGCCTCTCGCAAGGCGGCTTCAGACAGAGGCTCTTGCCCGTGTTGATGGTTGTCCTCGTGGCCGCCTGCATTTGCGGGACTGTCTATGCTTGGTATCGGATGGATCGAGCAAAGCATCCGAACAAGAACTCGCCTTACTTCTTTGGCGACAATGACTCGCTGTTTCGTGTTTCGGAGTTGCGCGCTTTGGTGCGAAGGAAAATCGACAGAAATTCGCTCGTGCAGATGGCAAGGAATGGCCGCAAGGACGCTGTGAAGGCGATGCTCTCCGGCTTTTGGCCGTTCGTGCGCGAGTTCGAATCTATCATCGACCGCTTTCCCTTCCCGGCGCAAATCCTAAGCTCACGCTTTGGCCGGGTGACGGCCCAACATAAATTGAACCTGCTGAAGGGAAGAGTCGCAGAGATACGCAAGGAGGAGGGTTCGCACGCGGCGCATTGGAAGCGTGATGCGGAGGGCGTGGGAGTAACCGAGTTCGATCAGCCCGCGATAACGGAGGTGGAGCGCCTTTCGCATGTTTTTAGCACGGAAGACCCCGGGCGCTTCTTCCTGTTCCTCGCGGCGGCAGAAATGGTGGCGGTCGAACTTGGTGATGCACTTACTTCATCGACACGGTTCAACAAACTGTTTCCGATGGGCCAATGGACCTGGGGAGAAATGCATGTCGACTCCGATGAGCACACGACATTCCATCTAGAAGTGGACTTGGATCTCGCACGAGCTTTCATTATGGACGACTCTGTGGCGGAAGTGATGGCCAAAGAGATAACGGAGCAAGTTCTTGAGAGCTTTGCGATAGCAGCGGATGCCATCGTCAAAGAACATCTTGGGCGCTCGGTAGTTCGCATCGTGTCTCCGTCGACAACGGGAGTGGCGTGACAAGTCTTGCCGTCGGCTTAAGCGCCGTTACGTTCTGAGAGCAGCTGACGTTGCGCATATCCGTTGATGCTCATTCAGATACCGCAGCGGCACGCCCAGTCTTGCGCGCGAGGCGCTTGGCAAAGAACGTACCAACCGCTTCGACGCGCTTGGGCCTCGGCGTGCCTGGCGGTGTCACCCAGTGTACGGCGCTCCGCGGCAGGGACCAATCGGGCAACAGGATTTCAAGCTCGCGGTTGCGCAAGGCTTCGCGCGCGAGGAATTCGGGAAGCACGCCGATGCCAATGCCGGCAACGAGACTCGGCAGCATCGCGGCACCGTTGTTGACGCGCAAAGGGCCTTGAGGCCGTACGCTCGCGACTTCATCGGAGCCCCTGCGAAATTGCCAGGTCGATTGGGTGAGCTGATAGGAATAGCCAAGCCCGAGATGTCCGCTGAGATCGAGCGGATGCTTCGGCCGGCCATGGGCTTTGAGATAGGCCGGCGCGGCGAGGAGGAGAAGCGGCATGTCGCATAGCCGGCGCGCAATGAGAGCCGAATCGGAGAGATCGGCAATGCGAATTGCGGCATCATATCCTCCGCCGATGATGTCGGCTTGGGCGTCGCTCAGATGCAGATCGATCGAAATGCCGGGATAGGTCTTGAACAAGTCCGGCAGAAGCGGCGCGACATAAAGCACGCCATATGACATTGGGGCCGCGAGCCGGACCAGCCCGCGAGGTGTGGCTGACTGCGAGAGCGCTTCGCTTTCCGCGGCCTCACCCTCGGCCAGCATCGCCGAAGCGCGCGCCGCGAGCATCTGCCCCGCGTCAGTGAGCGCGAGGCGCCGCGAGGTGCGGTTGAAGAGACGCACGCCGAGCTTGGTTTCGATGCGGGCCACGGCCTTTGAGACCGTCGCCTTGGAGAGCGCTAGCTCCGCCGCCGCGGCTGAAAAGGAGCGGAGCTCTGCCACCTTGGCGAATATGGCAAGCCCTTCGAGATCGGGCAGCTTGGTCATCGGCTCAAATCTCAGATTCGGAAACAATGAGTTTCGATTGTTTCTATTTGTACTCAGCCGAACGCGCAATATCTAACGGAGGTGAGTTGCAGCAGCAGACTGAGCTTTGCAAAGGAGGCCGCGATGATTGAAGTCAGACCGTTCAACGAGCTCGGTGGTGCCGACCACGACTGGCTCAACACCAAACATCATTTTTCATTTGCCGACTATCACGATCCTACGCGGATGCACTGGGGCGCCTTGCGCGTGTGGAACGACGACGAGATCAAGCCAGGTACCGGCTTTCCGCTTCATCCGCACGCCAGTATGGAAATCATCACCTACGTCCGCGAAGGCGCGATCACGCACAAGGACAGCATGGGCAATGAAGGCCGCACAGTTGCCGGAGATGTCCAGGTGATGAGCGCGGGCAACGGGATCCGGCATTCGGAATATAACCTAGAACCCGAGACCACAAAGATTTTCCAGATTTGGATTGTGCCGGAAAAGCAAGGCGGAGAGCCTTCTTGGGGCACTAAACCATTTCCGAAGGCAGACCGCCCAGGTAAGTTCGTAACGCTCGCAAGCGGCTTTGCGACGGACAAAGATGCATTGCCGATTAGGGCTGACGCGCGTGTTGTCGGCGCGACACTCAAAGCCGGCGAGGTCGTTGAATACAAGATCGGTGCGCCGCGCAACGGCTATCTCGTACCTGCAACTGGCTCAGTCAGCGTCAACGGAACACGCGTCAACGCGCGCGACGGCGCGGCCATTGCCGGTATCAACGTCATTACGATAACGGCGCTTGAGGATAGCGAGGTCGTACTTGTCGATGCCGCGTGAGCGTGAGGGCTGAGGGCGCGAATGGAACCTGAATAATTGCGAACAGCAACTATACAAGTCCCTAAGCACAAATACTCAG
>JBAQHC010000169.1:0-1827 GCA_049288095.1 Alphaproteobacteria bacterium
TCTGCGCGGTGTGCCGCTGGGATCGGCCGAGATTGCCGGCGAGGCCACCACCCCCACCGCCGCGGCCGTGCTGACGACC
The DNA here is from genome assembly GCA_049288095.1 of Alphaproteobacteria bacterium. GTDB lineage: Bacteria > Pseudomonadota > Alphaproteobacteria > CAWBKL01 > CAWBKL01 > CAWBKL01. The sequence goes on from JBAQHC010000169.1 coordinate 80, forward strand.
CTGGCAAAGTCCTACGGGCCGCTGCCACCGATGCAGATTGCCGCCGTCGGGTGCGGTGCGGGCACGCGCGACGAAGGACCGCTGCCCAACCTCCTTCGCGTGTTCCTGGGCCAGGCCGCCGAGGACGGCGATGCCGACGCGGTGGTGGAACTGGCCGCCAACCTCGACGACTGTACCGGCGAGGTCCTCGGCGCCACGATCGAGTCCCTGCTGGCAGCCGGGGCGTTGGACGCCTGGGCGACGCCGGCTGTCATGAAGAAATCGCGGCCGGCGTGGGTGCTGTCGGTCCTGTGCGGTCCGGCCGATGTCGGCACGATGGAGGACATCCTGTTTACTCAGACGACGACCTTCGGCGTCCGGCGCAGCACGTGGCTGCGGAGCAAGCTTCTCCGCCGCCACGAAACGGTCCAGACGCCTTACGGCGCCGTTCGCGTGAAGGTCGGCCGTCGCGGCCAAAAAGACGTCACCGTCTCGGCGGAGTTCGACGATTGTCTGGCGGCGGCCAAGGCACACGGCGTACCGGTGCGGGACGTGATGGCGGCGTCTGTGGAGGCCTACCGCCGAAGGAGCACGCCATGACCTGGCCGGCGTGGCCGGACATTCCCGCCTGGCTTTGGCCGGCGGCTGCCGGTTTGGTCGCGGGGGCGCTGCTGGCCATCGCGGGAATCCGCCTGGCCCGCCGAGGCCGAAAAAGGACCGATCTCGCCACCCTTCGCAACGACGTAGCCGACCTGGCCGGTCAACTTGAAGACTTCGCCCGCCGGATCGACGACCGTGTGGACGACCGGCTCGGCCGCCTCCAGGCCCTGCTGGCTGAGGCGGACCAGAAACAGCAGGAGCTGCGGCGCCTGACGGAGGCCACGGGACAACCCGGTGACAAACCGGCCGGTGCTTCCGGCGGCACCAGCGGCCAGGTGCTGGTTCTGGCCTCGCAAGGCCTGGACAGCGTGGAGATCGCCCGGCGCCTCCAGATGGACGTGGGCGAAGTGGAGTTGATGATCAACCTGCACCGCAGCAGCGTGTCGTCGAAGCTCTGACGGCTGCACGGCGGCGGCCGTAATCCAATTAGAAGGACGGTTTCTTGACGACAGTTCTGCCCGCGATACTCACCGTTCTGTGCGGCCTGGTGACCCTGGTGTGGTCCACGCGGCACTACCTTATCTGGCGCGAGCATCGCCGCAACGCGATCCTGACGCCCGACTCTCCGCTCCCCCAAGGCCCCCGCCCGCGCATCAGCGTTTTTGTGGCGGCCAAGGACGAGGAGCAAAACATTGCCACCTGTGTGACCTCGCTGCTGGCGCAGGACTACGGCCCCTTCGACGTGACCGTCATCGACGACCGCAGCACCGACGATACCGCGAAAATTGTCCAGGAACTCGCCGGCCGCTATAGCCGCCTGCACCTGCTGCACGTCGACCGGTTGCCCGAGGGCTGGTGCGGCAAGTGCCACGCCATGTGGAAGGGCCTGGCCACCACGGACAGCCCCTGGATCGTCCTGACCGACGCCGACTGCCGCCAGCTTTCTCCCCGGACGCTGTCCATCGCGATGCGCTACGCCGCCGACACCGGCGCGGATATGCTCAGCGTGCTGCCCGTGTTGGAAATGCGCGGGTTCTGGGAGAACGTCGTGCAGCCCGTCTGCGGCGGCATGATGATGGTCTGGTTCCAACCCGACAAGGTGAACGATCCCGCCAAGCTCACCGCGTACGCCAACGGTGCGTTCATTCTGATGAAACGCTCGGCCTACC
>JBAQHC010000170.1:0-2780 GCA_049288095.1 Alphaproteobacteria bacterium
GAGCAGCGGCGGGAGGCCGGTCGCGGGCTCGACGTCGGTTGGCATGGGCGTCGCCGATCCATTGGCTACGGAAGAGAGCGTGCGGCGCAGACCACTGGCGTTCTGGGTCTTGTCCTGGGGATAAAGCCGGGTGAGCACCGTGCCGGTGCGCTCGTCGACGAGGTGGACGAGACCGAGATCCCAGCCGGCGTAGCGCACTTCGAGCCGCGTCAGATGGCGGTACCGGTTGGGGATCTCGAAGCGGCGGCCCTCGATCACGACGGTGCCGTCACTCTTCCTCTGCATGCGGTGGTCAGTGCGGGTGAAGGCGAGGCGCAGCGCATCGCTGTCGGGGCACGGCCGCGTCACGTCGGGTCCGGCGAGGAAGCGCGTGATCGGGGCTTCGCCGGTCTCGGAGTGGATCTTGCGGTTGTGGTCGAACTCGGCCCAGGCTTGTGTCGCCTCGTTGAGCATGGCCAAGGTGAGATCTGCTACACCCTCGAACATGGCCATCAGCCGGCCTTCGACCGGTCCCCAGAATGCCTCCTGCTTGGCGTTCTGATACGGGCTGTACGGCAGCGTGGTATGATGAAGGATGCCGAGACGGGTCAGTCCTTGGGTGATCTCGGCGGCTGTCATGGCGGCGCCGTTGTCGCTTAGCGCTGAGCGCGGCAGCCCACGCTTCTGGAAGGCTTGGCTCAGGCCGTGGGCGATGATCTCGGCGGTCTCGGCCAGATACCACTGCAGATGACAGGCGAGGCGTGACCGATCATCGAGCACGCCGAACAGGATCGGCGTCACCCACTCGCCGCGCCCGGTGAGCACCTTCTTCGATCCATGATGACAGTCCCAATGCCACAAGCTGCCAACGTACTCGGCCTCGTAGCCGCGGATCTCGCGATCGGCGAGCTTGTCCTCGGCGCGATCGGCGCCGTCGGTCTGGCGTGATGTGACGCGCCGCCGCTTGTCGAGGCCATTGGCCTTCATGAACCGGCGCAGCGTCGGATAGGACGGCGCCGGCTTCAGCTCGGGCTTGGTCTCGGCGAGTGCGACGAGGTTGTCGTGATGGAGCTGGACGCTCCAGCTTTTGTGCGCGGCGTACTGCGCGAGCACGGCTTGCCGTGCGGCGGCACTGATCGCGTGCTGCCGTCCGGCATTGGCGCGGACCTTGCGGCGGAGCACGCCGACCGGATCGGTCCGCTCCTTCAGGGCGCGGTAATACCAGTGCTCGATGGTGGAGAAGCCGAAGCGGACGGGCTCGCCGGTGGTGGGATGCTGCCATGTGTGCCCGGCCAGCCCCTCGATCGCGGCCTTCAGCTCGCCTTTGGCGGGCGGCGCCGCCAACAGCTGTCCGATGACGGAGAAGCGCAGGTGCGCCCACCGCTCGTGAACTCGGGGACCTCGTGTCTGTTGTGTCATGCCGGCGCTCCTCTTGTTGAGAGCAGCAACCGTAAAAGCAGCACCGGATGGCTCGCGACGAGCGTCCTCTGCGGATCTGGCAAAGCCGTTATCGAGCCTGCATGCGGCCTCCAGTGATGGGTCCCAGGAAGCGCAGCAGCGCGACGAGCCGATCGGCGTCGTCACCGGCGAAGCGCTCGATGAGCGCGGCCGGCAGCCGGCCCGGATCGACCGGCGGCATGAACGCGGCGCGAGCGACCTGCCAGAATGGTGTCGCGGTGAAGCTGTCACGCCACCATGTGCGCCACCGCTCGACGGTGCGGCGATCGACGCCGATCACCTCGGTCAGCTCCCGCATGCGCAGCGCCGTTGCGCCGTGCCGCAGGATCGCGATCAACACCACGAGCGCGGCAATGTAGACCTTGGGGCCGAGGAAGCGCAGCGACGGCGGCGTCGCCCGCGACCGGCAGCCATCGACCGCGCAGCAAAAGCTGAAGCGCCGGTCGTGCTCACGCCCGAGGCGGCAGGGTCGGCCACGCGGCTTGCGCCAATAGTGAGCAGAATGAACAACGCCGCTGCATCGCTTGCACCCGGCACCCCGAGCGGTATCGGCGAGGTCGCGATCACAGGCGAGCAGCAGCTGGTGGAATGTGGCGTCGGTCAACAGGTCTCGGTACAAGCGATGCGTCCTTCTCGGCTCGAAGGTGCTGACCACAATGGCCAAGCCCGGACGCAATGATCCCTGCCCGTGCGGCAGCGGCAACAAGTATAAGAAGTGCTGCTTGGCGAAGGACGAGGCCGCGTCCTTGGCGCAGCTCGGTTCCGCGAAAACGCGCGAGGAGCTGACCGAGGACGCGGCTCGGCGCGCCGTCCCGCATCTGCCGGGAATCCACGAGCTGAAAACGGCCATCGCCGCACGGCGCGGCATGTCCGAAGACAATCTGCAGCGCTACGACGAGTTGATGGATGCATCCGATGCCGTCGTCGATCTCGTCCGCTCGGCCAAGCTTGACGCCGCAGAGGTCGCGGCCCGCGATCTCCTGGCTCGCTTCCCCGACCAGCCCGACGGCTGGGACCGCCTCGGCATGGTCTATGAGGCTCGCGGTGAAAACCAGAAGGCGGCCGAAAGCTACCGCAAGGTGATCGAGTTCATTCGGCAGCACCCAGACGCCCACCCACCAGGCTTCGAGGACCCGTTCGTTACCCTTGTTGATCGGCTCAACCCGCCACAGGCCAGATCGTGATCGTCGCGGCTCCGCTCGCGCTACGCCAGGGCGCAGACCACCCCACCCTTGCTACCGGTGATCAAACCGGCTCACTTCCGCCCTGAGATTGCGCGCCCGTGCTTACTACAGCCCGTCGCCGCTCCCCGGCGGCCTATTGGGGGCTTTCTCGACCCGGCG
>JBAQHC010000171.1:0-5402 GCA_049288095.1 Alphaproteobacteria bacterium
GCCGAATGAGGCCCCAAAGGGCAAAATCCCCTTCATCGACGATGATGGCGCCAGAATCGGGGACTCAACATTCATTCGAGCGCACATCGAGCGCAAATTCGGCATTGATCTCGATAAGGCGCTCAACCCTGAACAGCGTGCGCAGTCCTGGGCGATCGAGCGCATGCTCGAGGATCATCTCTACTTCGCGCTGGTGCACCTGCGCTGGATGGACGATGCGAACTTCGCCAAAGGGCCTGCGCATTTCTTCGATCGTGCGCCGCCAGGCACGGCGCAAATCGCGCGCGACAATGTCCGGGCGACGCTTCACGCACACGGCATCGCGCGTCATTCGCCTGATGAGATTGCCGAACTTGCCGACCGCTCGCTCAAAGCCGCATCGGCTATTCTCGGCGACAAGACTTATCTCTTCGGCAATCAGCCGAGCGCAGTCGACGCGACCGCGCTTGGCATGGTCGGTGCTATTCTCACACCCTTCTTCGACGGCGAGCTGCGCGATGCGGCGCTGCGTTACGACAATCTCGCCGCATACACCGAGCGAATGACGCGGAAGTTCTTTCCGGATCAGAAGGGTGCGGGCTAGCCCGCCTTCGTGGCGAGATTGGCAACGTGAGCGGGCGTTGAAGGGTCCCACACATCGACAATCTCGGTGATCTTGTTGGCCGGGAAACCCGAGATGCGCGCATGCTCGCGAATGGCGTCTTCATTCTCGGCCAGATAGACGCAAAAGGTCTTGTCGCCGGCAATGTATGACTGTTGCCACTGAACGCCTTTGACCTGAGCCAAGGCCTTGTTCGAGGTCTCAGCCGGGCCAGCTGACTTAGGGCCGCGCATGTTTCCAACGCCCGGCACTTCCCGCTCAATCATGTATTTCTTCAGCATTGGCATCTCCCAAGTTTGATGCCGCAAACATGGTGGGTAGGGGGCTTGAACGGGAGATGGCTAATCCGACATAGTAGCATGTGTTTATGGACAAAAGAGGCCGCCCATGCTCCGGGTCGTCATTCCCCTGCTTCACGGCGGCTATGCCTGCACCGCCGTCACGCCCATTGAGGTCTTCAAATCGGCGGGCGTGATCTGGAATTTGCTCCACGGCGAGAAGCCGGAGCCGTGCTTTGAGGTGGTGACGGTGACGGCCGATGGCAAGCCGGTTCACGCCGACACCAATCTCTCGCTGACGCCGCAAACGAGTGCAGCTGAAGTGTCCACGCCCGATCTCATCTTCATTCCCGCCGGTGGGCTCACGCTCGATGTCGTGACGCGCAATGGCTATGACATCGATGCGGTTGCCAAGCCGAACGCAGCGATCATTCCGCACATCGCACGCTGGGCGAGCGAGGGCGCGCAAGTCGCAGGCGCATGTGCGGGCGTGAGCCTTGTCGCGATGGCGGGCCTGCTCGATGGACGCATCGCCACCGCGCATTGGGGTCTTGCGCACCTCTACAAAGCACGCTTCCCGAAAGTCGATTGGCGGCCGGAGCTTTTGCTCACCGATGCAGGCGGCATTTATTGTGGCGGCGGCGTGAACGCCGCTTCCGATCTCGCGCTTTATCTTGTCGAGAAATTCTTCGGCCGCGATGTGGCGGCGAAGACAGCGCGCGCGTTGCTCATTGAAATGCCGCGGCCCTGGCAGGCCGCATTTTCCGATCTCGCGCCGAACATACAAGAAGGCGACCCATCGATCGGCCGTGCGCTCGCTTGGCTTCACCAAAACTTCGCGCGCGACGTGCAGAATGATGCGCTCGCGGAAATGGTCGGCATGAGCCCTCGCACATTCTCACGCCGCTTCAAAGGGGCGACCGGTCAGACACCGCTCACGTATCTGCACAGCGTGCGGATCAGCGCGGCTAAGCGGCTCCTGGAGAATGAGCGCCGCACGGTGCAAGACGTGATGAAGCAAGTCGGCTATGAAGATGCAATCTTCTTCCGCAATCTGTTCAAGCGTCACACCGGCGAAGCACCCGCGGCATATCGTGAGCGCTTTGCCGGAATGCGAATCAACACGCGGCGGGAAAACGCGGCATAATATGAGCTGGGGAATCAGGGGCAGGCAGGAAGCGACATGAAAAAAGCACTTACGTTGCGGCATGTGCCGTTCGAGGATCTGGGTCTGATCGAGCCGATCTTGCATGACCGCGAATTCGCGATCGAGTCCATCGACGTGCCGGTTGCCGATCTTGAATTGATCGATCCGCTCGCGCCCGATCTCTTGGTCATCATGGGCGGACCGATTGGAGTTTATCAGACGGCGACCTTCCCGTTTCTCGTCCCTGAGATCGCGCTCATCGAAAGCCGGATCGCCGCCGGCAAGCCGACGCTCGGAATTTGCCTCGGCTCGCAATTGATGGCGCGTGCGCTCGGCGCCCGCGTCTATCCAGCGCCGGCGAAAGAGCTCGGTTGGATGCCGGTTGAATTGGCCGAGGCCGGCAAGAAATCGCCGCTCGCGAAGATTCCGGCGGGCACACCAGTCTTTCATTGGCACGGCGACACGTTCGACATACCTGCCGATGCAACGCTCCTGGCGTCGACAGAGCTTTGCCCGCATCAGGCCTTCTCCTTCGGAGCCAACGGCCATGCGCTCGCGCTGCAATTTCATCCCGAGGTGACGGCGCACGATCTTGAAGCTTGGTGGGTCGGCCATATCGCCGAGCTCGGCGCAACGCCTGGCACCAGCGTGAGCGCCCTGCGCGAGGAGACGCATCGTTGGGCGCCTGTCATGGAGTCGCCGGCGAGAACCATGTTCAAGGATTGGCTTACGCAGGTTGGGCTGTGATGCAGTCATTCCCTCCCCCTTGTGGGGAGGGTCAGGGTGGGGGTTGAGCAAATGACTCGCTCTGCTTCCCTTGAACCCCCACCCGGAGCGCTGACGCGCTCCGACCTCCCCACAAGGGGGAGGTTGTACGCGGGTGCCGCAAACTACAAATCCAACCAGCTACCGTCGTCGCGCTCCACCTCTGCCTCGATTAATGCGTTGCACTTTGCATTGAGCGATGTAAGGAGGTCCCGTACCCGCCCGGGCGTGCGGGCGAGATTGTCGATCTCGTAAGGGTCGCTCGCAGTGTCGTAAAGCTCGAGATCATTGCGCGCGGTCAGGGTCTCGAAATCGCGCGGCACATGATGATCGTTGGCGCCGAACCAGCGCACAAACTTATAGCGCCCATCGAACACGCCGCGCGCCATGCCGCGCGCCCCGTAATCTGCCAGCGCCCGCGACTCATGAACATCCATGCCGCCCCGAATGCGCTCGAACACGGCGGGATCAAGAAAGATCAGATTGCCGACATTGAGGAGCACGCCCGTCTCGGCGCGCGGGCCAGCGCCGCCTGAAAGCGCCGTGCTCATATCGACGCCGGCAAGCTTGTCGCCCGATTGGGCGCCGATCATCGACAAGACCGTGGGCACAACGTCGACTTGACTCATGAGTGCCGTGCTTTCACGGCCGCCGCTAACCTCAGGATGAGTGATGAGCATCGGCACATTGGATAGCTCGCGATAGCAGGCTGAGCCCTTATCCCGAAGGCCGTGAGCGCCGCCCATTTCCCCGTGATCGGTCGTGAACACAATGATCGTGTCGTCGGCTTGGCCGCTCTGATCGAGCGCATCAAGCACCGCACTGATGTGACGATCCACATCGCGCATGCACGCCCAATAATATTGGCGATAGGCGAGTGCCACTGCCGGGTCTTCAAAAGGGATCGGACCGAGCATGGAGTTGTAGACTTCAGTGCAACGTGGAATCGCCGCTGGCTTGCCGGCGAGCGAAGCCGTGCCGAAATTCGGTGGCGGCTCCTCCTCGACAAACTCCGTGTACAGAGGATCATCCGGAGCCGGGCGCAGGCCATAAACGGTTCGGCGCTTTGCCTGCCCCGCCCACGCCCTGAAGAACATGATGTCGTGCGGATTGATGAAGTTGACGGCAAGAAACCACGGCCGCTCATCGGTCTCGGCGGCCGCGAGAAATTCCCGGGTCTCGGCAAGAACAACCGGATCACGGTGATAGCCGTCCTGCGCGCCGTTCACGTCGGGCAAGTCAGAATAAGTCTCGAACCCATAAGGTCTCAGGCAACGGCTAAAGTCGTTTGCCGGCCCGCCATCCAGAAAGCTCACATGCCACTTGCCGCGATAGCCGGTGCGATACCCAAGCCCCTGCAGCATCGTCCCCAATGTCGGCACTTGGGGCGACATGGCGCCCGAGCGCTGAATGTTGTCGTAGACCCGAGTCGCCTGCCAATGGTGCCCGGTATAAAGCACCGAGCGGCAGGGCGAACAAATCGAGCCCGAAATGTGAAATTGGGTGAAATGCGTGGCACGCTCGGCCAGCCGCGCCCGTCCAGGCAGTTTCAGCGACTTGGGATGAAGCGCCCAGGGTTGCTCCTGGTCGGTCACGATCATGAGCACATTCGGGCGCTTTACCGGCATCGGTCCCCGCAGCCAAACATTAAATTGGACATGAGTGGCCGCCGCACCCCTTGCGTAATGCGCCCGAGCCCCCATTTCGCCATAATTGGTAGAGGTTTTACTCGGGGAGACAAAATGTTCAACTCCGCAGCAGCCGCCCTCGATGATCTGCCTAAGGGCGCCTGGATCGCTCTTATGGTGATCGGTCTCATCGCCTTCTGGCCAATTGGCCTCGGCATTCTCTTCTATCTCATTTGGAGCGGAAAAATGCAGCAATGGAAACAGGAACGGTGGGCGCAACGCGGCCCAGCCTTCGCGGGATGCCGCCCACGCTGGCACAGCTATCGCTCAAGCGGTAACTCGGCCTTTGACGCTTATCGTGACGAGCAGCTCAAGAAGCTCGAGGAAGAGCAGAAGGCCTTCGGTGAATATCTCGACAAGCTGCGCCGCGCCAAGGATCAGACCGAGTTCGATCAATTCATGGCCGAACGCAAGACCCAAAGAGATCAGGGAGGCTCCGCGCCGTCCCAATAACACCTGCACAGAGCAGCGGAATTTCCAAAATGGCCGGCAGCTTGCCGGCCATTTTTTTGCTTGGCGTCCCAACCGCGAATCGATCTCAATGCCGCGAGTTCACAATTGTTGACTGGATCGCGGCGAGAATTCACGGCATGGTCTCGCCTCCTGTGGCGCGCGGTCTTCGGCGCCGTCTTTCATAATGGTATCCCCGGATCAAGGGCGCTTCATGAAGGGTGTTCGCATCTGTTGGCGTGCGCGCGTGGTCGCTTCCGCGTTGACAGTCTTTGCCGCGCTCGGAACCGCCGGCGCCGAAACTGCCTATCAACCGCCACCCCATGTGAACGATCCGCTCGAGCCGATGAACCGGGTCATCTACAACTTCAATAAGAGCTTTTTCGACCGCTACATCCTCATTCCGCTGATCAAATTCCATAACCGCGCGATTCCACGCCCGGCGCGCGTCAGCATCCGCCACTTCTTTCAGA
>JBAQHC010000172.1:0-19950 GCA_049288095.1 Alphaproteobacteria bacterium
TCGCCGGGCTTGGTGAATACGCCGCTCTTGGATCGCTTCGGCGACCGCAAGAAGGCGATGCTGGCCGAGGCGAGGAAGACCATCCCCGCCGGCATCGTCGGCGAGAGCGAACATATCGCGCGCCAGATCATCGCCTGCATGACCAATCCGTTCATGACCGGATCGACCATCTACCTCGACGGCGGCGGCTCGATCGCTTGAGCGGCTTCTCCAAGTAATCAACCCTCCCCTTGCGGGAGGGTCGAAATTTGCACGCGCAAATTTCGGGGAGGGGTTAGCACCCTGCTAACACCCCTCCCGAAAAATCGCCTGCTTCGCTGGGCAATTTTTCCGCCCTCCCGCAAGGGGAGGGCCGTTCCACGTTCCTCGCCTTGCGGCCCGGGGCCCGGCGGGGCTATAAGCCTCGGCCTCGGACGGAGTGTAGCTCAGCCTGGTAGAGCATCGTCTTCGGGAGGCGAGGGCCGCAGGTTCGAATCCTGCCACTCCGACCATTCGCCTTCGCGAGCTACGGCTGTTGTCGCCACCAAGCTCCGCGGAAGGCCGGCTGCTAAATCTCTGGCGGCAACGAATGGTCAACTAAGATGGCCAACCCATTCTCAATCTTTGGCGTCTAATTTGGCTGCCATGGTATATACAGTAACGGCTCATGGCAGTGATGCCGAAGGCAGACGGTCGCTGGCCTCCACTGTGAGCCACTCGAATCTGGATTCTGCTCGCGCGGACGCATGCAATCTGCTGAGTCGCAATACGCCGAACGTTGCCATCCAGGACAGCAACGGGCACTCGATCTCAGGCGATGATCTCGTAGCGTGCTGTCTCGGCGAGAAGAAGCTCATGCCGGACCTGCGAACGGAGCCCGTGTGAAGCTCACAACCGTCTTGTCAGTGGGGTTCGCTACTACCGGCATAATAGTAGGCACCGCGATCATCTGGGAGCTGGATCAGATTCGGTTGGCGTCGGCCAACAGCGCCGAAGTTGATCTCAAGCCAATTGAGGAGAAGCTGGATTATCTTGGCGATTGCGCCAAAGCGCAGAACGACAAACTTGACGCGCAGTACGATGAGCTTGATCAGATACAACAACAGACCGAGCAGAATGCGCTTCCTTACGTGCGACCGCCAACCACAGCCCTTCCTTCGGTACTGTCGTCAACCGGCCCGGCAACCCGGCCCTGCAACTGAATAAGATCCAAGGCTGAGCATTCAAATTTCACCTGAAGACAGCTTCAGGCTGGGCCTCGGCGAAAAAGCACTCCCAGGCACGTATGTCCGCCGATCGCGGCGTCGCCGATGTTGTCGGACATTTAATCCTTTTTCTCATCTTCTTTGACGTGCTCGTAGGTCGAGCCGCCATAGACCTTGATGAGGTTGGTCATCGCAATGATGTCGCCGTCAACCGCTGCAGAGGTATCCCACCCATAGCTCGGCGCCGATGAGGATGAGCTCGTGTTCTCGCTGGTTTGAGCCGTCGTCGCGGTCTTGAGAAGATCTTTGAAGGCGAAGAGATCCTCGATGTAGGTGTTGACGAGAATCTGCAAGGCGCGCTCGCCGATGCCACCCGTCGCGTTGATGTTCATCACGAGCGAGGGGTCATTGTCCTTGTCGACATAAGCGGTCGACCAGCGGCGCGCCTGGAACGGATCGTTCCACGCATAGATCGCCTTCTCGTTCACTTGGCCCGCTTTGTCGTACCAGGCCCACAAAGCGATGTCGTCGCACTGGCCCTCAACCTTGTCGCAGGAGAAGAACAGAATGTTGAACTGTTGAATTGGGAACTTGCGCGGATCGACCACGACCATCGGGAAGCCGCGCGGATCGGTTTGCACCTGATACGGAATGTTGAGCGCATCGAGCGCACTGGTCACGTCTTGCGGCGTGATCTTTTCAAGCAGCGTATCTGGGCCCGAGGATGGCGCGCTGACCGTCGCCGACGAACCACCGTCATTTGCTTGCGCAGTTTGATCGCCACCCGAGCTTTGGCTACCGGAATCGGAGCCGCGCTGCGTGGCGACCTTCGCGAAGGGATTATCTTTCTCGGAGCTCGAGGAGCCTTGCTTGCCGCACGCAACGAAGCCGATCGCCAGTGCGAACGCGCCCGCCGCCAGGCCGAGCCTGAGAAGCCGATTTGCCATGAGAACCCCCGGATCGCTCCCTGGCGTTAACCTATCCCACTCGCCAGCGGCGGGAAAGCCTTAGCGCCCTCCCGCCCGTGGCGAGAACGCCACAAACCTCAGGCTTTGGCGGAGGGACGCGCCGCCATCCGCTCATACCAGGCGGCGACCCATTTGTTGTCCTTGTTCAAGGGCTGGCCCATCGCTGCAAAGGCCACCAAGGCGGGATAAAGCAGAATATCGGCGAGGCTGATTCGCGCTCCAGCGATGAATTCATTCTTGCCCATTTGCGTGTCGAGCCAGGTGAGGTTGCGCTGCGCAAGCTGTTTCAGCCCGCCGGCCGCCTCGGGTATGCAGAAGATACGGTCTTTGAACAACGGCAGCCCTTCGCCCCAGTGGAACGCATGGGTCATCGGCTCAACGATTGCGAGGTCGACGCGGCGCGTCCACATGCGCGTCTTGGCCCGCTCCTCCGGGGTTGAGCCAATCAGCGCGGGGGCGGGGTGCTTCTCCTCGAGATACTCGCAAATCGCTGTGACCTCGCTCACGACCGATCCGTCGTCTAGTTCAAAAGCCGGAACCGTTCCCATCGGGTTCTTCGAGAGATAAGGCTCTTTGCGGTTTTCCCCGGCGGCGATATCGATGTTGACGGTCGGGATGTTGATGCCTTTCTCGGCCATGAACATCCGCACCACATGGGGGTTAGGACCCAGAACAGAATTGTAGAACTTCACTCTTTTCCTCCGACGCCGCGAGTGCAGGTTTTGGCGCACTTTAGCCGATTTTCGTGGACCTGCGAGATGCCTGATTGCCTCGGTGCGATATGCGCCGCATTCTCAGATCATGCCGACGCAAGTTCCCTTCGTGCGCGCCATCGACATTGACTATGGCCGCGTCGATCAAGTCTCGCCAATGATCCGGCGCGTGACGGCGAACAATCCTTCGCCTTTCACCTATAAGGGAACCGGCACCTACATTGTCGGGCGCGGCGAAGTTGCCGTCATCGATCCTGGACCGATAGACGAGACGCATCTTGCTGCGCTCGAGCGCACGCTGCATGGCGAGCGCATCGCGCATATCCTGATCACGCATACGCACAATGATCATTCGCCTCTTGCGCGAGCGGTGCAAGCAAAGCTGGGCGGGCGCACATTCGGTTATGGCCCCCACGGCAGCGGCAAAGCCGAAGAAGGCGTGGTTGCCGAGGAAGGCGGCGACATGGCATTCGTGCCCGATGTGCGCGTCTCCGACGGCACGGTAATCAGCGGCGAAGGCTATACATTTGAGTGCGTGTTCACGCCTGGCCATACCAGCAACCACATGTGCTACGCACTGCGCGAAGAGCGCGCGCTCTTTTCCGGTGATCATGTCATGGGCTGGTCGACCACGGTGATCGTGCCGCCGGACGGCGACATGGCAAGCTATATGGCCAGCTTACGCAAACTGCTCGCGCGCGATGATGCGATCTTTTGGCCAACGCACGGCCCTCCCATCACCGATCCCAAGCCTTTCTTGCGCGCGCTGATCGCACATCGCGAAGAGCGCGAAGCGCAAGTCATCGAATGTTTGAAGGCCGGCCTTACGCGCATCCCCGAAATGGTCGCGCGCATTTACGCCGACACCGACAAGCGCCTCTGGCCTGCCGCAAGCCTCTCCGTTCTCGCGCACCTACAAAAGCTGATCGCAGAGGGCCGAGCCCATTCCGACAGCCCTCCGAGCTCTGATGCAAACTTTAGCCTAGTCCCCTCTCCCCTTGTGGGAGAGGGTTAGGGTGAGGGGTTGAATCAAAGACTCTTTGCGTGCGGCCCCACCCTCACCCGGATCGCTAAGGCGCTGCGCGCCAAGCGATCCGACCTCTCCCATCGAGGGAGAGGCGATTAAAGCAAGCAACCTCAAGCAGTCGGCAGTTTGTAATCCTTGAATTGAACTTTGAGGTCGCGCTTCTGCAGCTTGCCGGTGCCGGTGTGCGGCAACTCCTTCACGAACACCACATCATCCGGCATCCACCATTTCGCGATCTTGCCGGAAAGGAATCCGAGCAAATGCTCCTTGGCTGGTCTTGCGCCTTCCTTGGGCACAACAACCAAGAGCGGACGCTCGGTCCATTTGGGATGCGCAACGCCGATCACCGCAGCTTCGGCGACATCGGGATGACCCATCATCGCATTCTCGATCTCGATCGAGGAAATCCATTCGCCGCCCGACTTGATCACATCCTTAGCGCGATCGGTGATCTGCATATAGCCATTGGGATCGATGGTCGCGATATCGCCCGTCGAGAAGAACCCGTGCTCATCTAGCACGTCACTGCCCTCGCCTTTGAAATATCCTGCGGCGACAGCCGGCCCGCGCACTTTGAGATAGCCTGATGTCTTGCCGTCGCGCGCAAGCTCTTTGCCGTCGTCGTCCACGATTTTCATGTCGACCGTGAAAATTGCGCGACCCTGCTTGGCGCGAAGATTGAAACGTTCTTCGCCCGGCTTTTGCGCATCGCGAGGCTTGAGCGTTGCAACCGTGCCGACCGGAGACGTCTCAGTCATACCCCATCCCTGAACGAGCTCGATGCCATAACGCTTCTCGAAGGTCTCGATCATTGAACGTGGAACCGCGGCGCCGCCCGCGAATGCGCGCCTGAGCGTCGCCGGCGCGCGGCCGGCCTTCTCGAGATGCTGCAGCATCATGAGCCACACCGTCGGCACGCCGACCGCGAATGTGACGCGCTCCTTCTCGATCAGCTCGCACACGCTTTCGCCGTCGAGCTTCGCGCCTGGCAAAACGAGTTTCGAACCCGCCGCCGGCGCTGCAAACGGCAGACACCACGCATTGACATGAAACATCGGCACGATCGTCAGCACGGTCTGGGCCGGGCTCAAGCTCATGACGTCGCCGCTGTTGATCGCCATCGCATGCAGAATGAGCGAACGATGCGAATAGAGCACGCCTTTCGGATTTCCTGTCGTGCCCGATGTGTAACAAAGCCCCGCGGCCGTGCGCTCATCGACTTCGGCCCAAGAGAAGTCGCCATCCTCTTGGGCAATAAAGTCCTCGTAAGGCATTGCGCCGCGTAATGTTGTCTTGGGCATGTGTGCGCGATCGGTCAGAACAATGAACTGCTTCACCGACGAGAGCCTGCCCTGCAACTCCGCCAGCACACCGACAAAACTAAGATCGACGAAAATCGCCTTATCTTCCGCGTGATTGATGATGTAGGCGATTTGATCCGGAAAGAGCCGCGGGTTGATCGTGTGGTAGATCGCGCCGATGCCGGAAATTCCATACAAAGCCTCGAAGTGGCGGTGCGTGTTCCAGGCGAGCGTGCCGACGCGGTCGTGAAGCCCGATGCCCATACGCTGAAGAGCTTGCGCGCATTTGCGCGCGCGCAGATGCGCCTCGGCATAAGTTTCGCGCACAATCGGCCCTTCGATCGAGCGCGACACAATCTCCGTATCGCCATGATGGGACGCCGCGTGATCGAGCGCGCGATGGCATAACAGCGGCCAATCCTGCATGAGCCCGAGCATAGATCCTCCCCGCAGGCTTCTTTTCGGGCGATCCTAAACGATCTGTCGCGAAAAGATACGAGCGAGGAACGCGGCCGGATCAGTGCGCCGCGGCGACACGCTCGAGCGGGCCATCCACGGTCTCATAGCCTGCCGGATCCTCGTGGATCAGCACTTCAGCCTCCGGGAAAGCCTTGCGCACATCGCCTTCGACTTCGTCCGAAATCCGGTGCGCTTCGACGAGGTTCAGGCCCGGCGCCAACTCCAAATGGAATTGAATGAAAGCATCCCGCCCGGATCGGCGCGTGCGCAAGTCATGAAGCGCAATGACGTCCGGATGCCCGCGCACGATGTTCGCGATTCTCGCGCGCTCGTCATCATCAAACTCGCGATCCATCAGATGATTGAACGACTGGCGCAGAATCTTCATCGCGCTCACCGCAATATAAAGGGCGATAAGCGCACCGATGATTGGATCGGCAAACCGCCATCTCAGCAACGGCCCGGAAAGCACAAGCGCGAGCAACACGCCGAGATTAAGTACAATGTCACTGCGGTAATGCACTTCATCGGCCGAGATCGCGAGCGACCTGGTGCGCGCTGTGACATAGCGCTGATAGAGCACCAGCGCGCCGGCAACAAAAATCGAAATGATTGTGACCGCGATGCCTGCAAGGGCGAAGTCGAGATCGTGCTTGTGCAGCATTCGCCCGACAGCCTCGATCATCAAAAGCACTGAAGAGCCGCAAATAAAGGCGCTTTGCCCGAGCCCTGCGATCGCCTCGGCTTTGCCGTGGCCGAACCGGTGCTCCTTGTCCGGCGGCTGAAGCGCCTGGCGCACGGCGATGAAATTGAAAGTCGTTGCGAGAATGTCGAGGCCCGAATCGATTGCAGAGCCCATAAGCGCAATCGAGCCGGTGAGGAGATAAACGCCGACCTTTGCGATGAACAGCGCAATCGCAACGCACATCGCGAACAGGGTCGCATTGCGCATCAGCCGCGCAGCAGATGCATCGCCCGCCGAGATGTTCGCTTCAGCGCTCAATGCCATCGCTCACCCTCGCTAGTGTGGTGGAAGTTCCTGCGATCTCAGCGGCAGGCGTTTTCAGGAACTTCAAATCCGAAAACCACACTAGAAATGTGATGTGAGTAGTGTCCTTTTCGATTCGTAAGTTCGTCCAGGGCCATACACTTGCTCAAACGAACTTACGAATCGGGACACTATGGATAAAGCAGACTTCTGCGCCACGAGTTTCCGTCTTTTTGAAATGCGAGCCGATCGTGGTGACGGAAAGGCCGCTCCTGCCAGAATTCAATATACGAGGGTATGAGCCGAAAGCCAGACCAATAAGGCGGACGCGGAACATTTGAATTTGCGAAGCGTTCGCGCATTTCCTTCATGCGCCGCTCGAATTCGCCGCGTTCGGGCATCCGATGGGACTGATGTGAAGCCCATGCGCCCAGCTGCGAATCGCGCGGGCGTGTCGCGAAATAGGCATCAGCTGTCGCATCCGAGACGATATCCACAGCCCCTCTAATGCGAATCTGCCGCGACAGGCTCTTCCAATAATAGAGCAACGCGGCTTTACGCGAGGCGAGAAGCTCGCGGCCTTTGGCGCTTTCGAAATTCGTATAGAAGGTGAAGCCGTCAGGCCCGCGGTCCTTAACCAACACGGAGCGAATGTTCGGCAATCCGGTGGCGTCGACGGTTGCGACCTGAATCGCGTTGGCATCGCGCGGCTCTTTTATGTCGGCTTCTTGACACCAAGCTTCGACCAGCCGGAACGGCTCGGTCTCCGACAAGAAATCCGGCGCATGCATCGGGTCAGCCTTGTCCGTCATCACGATTCCGCCAGTCCGGGCGCGGGGCTACCGCCCGAGCCTCAACTCAGCTTTATATTGCCCGTCATGAGGAAAGCCAGCTCAACGTTTTGGCGCATAATGCCAGCGCTCCTCCTCGCGGGCACTTTTGGCGCCGCTCACGCCGGAGAATTCAAGAGCTACCGGAAGCCCGATCCGCAGCGCTTCAGCCAAGGCGTTGCAGCGTACGACGCCGGTAATTACGCGGAGGCCTATGATATTTGGCTGCCGCTCGCGCGACACGGCGATCTCGCCGCGGTCTTCAATATCGGCCTCATGCTGCGCGACGGGCGCGGCATCCCTCAGGACCAGCCCCGCGCCCTGGCTTTCTTCAAGCAATGCGCCGAACGCAATCACTTGGGCTGCCAGGTCAACCTGGCCGACATGTATTACACGGGCAAAGGCACGACGCCGGACTACAAGCGCGCCGCGAGCTGGCTGATGGTTGCCGCGCGGCGCGGCCATTATCCGTCCATGTACCAGCTCGGCGGCATGTTCGAGCGCGGCGAAGGAATCGAACTCAATCTCGCAGCGGCGCGCGTGCTTTATCTCGCGGCTTATGAGGGCGGCTATCAGCTCGCGGGCAACCGGCTTTCGGAGCTTGCCTCGCAATCCAATGCCACCGCGCAAGCCAACCCCGCCGCACCTCCAGCGTCGCCACCGCTTGTTTCGCTGCGCGGAACGCTGGGCCTCGACGAGCCCGAGATCGATGATTCGCCTGAAGCGAGCTGGAACCTGCGGGCGAGCTTCGCCCCCACCCCGTCGCCACGGCCGCAAAGTGACGGCGGGCCGCCCATTCCGCAGCTGCGGCCACGGGTTTGCCTCGACGAACCCAAAGCTTTTGACGCGCACCCATCCATGTGTAGGATGCGACCGGTTCGCAACTAACCCCTTCAGGATAAAGGCACTATGGGTTCCGGCGGTCTCATGGCAGGCAAGCGCGGCCTCGTAATGGGGGTTGCCAACAACCGCTCGATCGCGTGGGGGATTGCCGAGGCGCTCCACAACGCGGGCGCCGAGCTCGCCTTCACCTATCAGGGCGAGGTGTTCAAGAAACGGGTTGTGCCGCTTACGGCGCCCTTACATCCCGCGGCCCTCATCGATTGCGACGTGTCGAACCAGGCCTCGATCGACGCGGCCTTTGCCGAGCTGCGCAAGACTTGGGATACGATCGATTTCTTGGTCCACGCCATCGGCTATTCCGACAAGGAGCAGCTCGACGGCCGCTACATCGACACGACGCCGGAAAACTTCCGGATGACGATGGACATCTCCTGCTACTCCTTCACATCGGTTGCGCAACGCGCCGAAAAGATGATGCCGAATGGCGGCTCGATGGTCACGCTGACTTACTACGGCTCGGAGAAAGTGACGCCGCACTACAATGTGATGGGTGTCGCCAAAGCGGCGCTTGAAGCGAGCGTGCGCTACATGGCCGAAGACCTGGGCAAAAAAGGCATTCGGGTCAACTCGGTTTCGGCGGGGCCGATCCTCACGCTCGCGGCATCCGGCATCAGAGACGTGCGCTACATCATCAAATGGAACGAGCTTAATTCGCCGCTTCGCCGTAACGTGACAATCGAAGAAGTCGGCAACTCGACGCTGTTTCTCCTCTCGGATCTCAGCAAAGCCGTGACCGGTGAAAATCTCCATGTCGATTCCGGCTATCACGTCGTCGGCATGAAAGCCGTCGACGCCCCCGACATTGCGGTGGTCAAAGAGTGATCGCCCCAGGCATCACGCTCTACGTCATCCGCCATGGTGAGACGGAGCACAATGTCGAGCGGCGGCTCACTGGTCAGATGCATTCGCCTCTGACACCCAATGGCCGCAAGCAGGCAAAACGCAGCGGCGAGATCCTCGCGCGGCTCGAAACCGACATCGCGCGTTTCGATTTCATTGCAAGCCCCTTGGAGCGCACGCGGCAAACCATGGAGCTCGTACGCGAGGGCGCGGGGCTATCACCGCTCGGCTACCACACCGACGAGCGTGTGAAAGAGATCGATGTCGGCACTTGGTTCGGCATCAGCATGGAAGAAGCGCGGCGCAAGATGCCGGATCATGCGCGCGCTTACGAAGCCGATCCATGGAACTATGCGCGCGGCGGCAAGGAAAGCTTTGCGATGGTGCACACACGCATCAAAGGTTTTCTCGAAACCTTGAAGCGCAACAGCGTGATTGTCGCGCATTTCCATCCCTTGCGCATGTTTCGCGCACACGCGCTTGGCCTCACGCCCGAAGAAACGCTCGCGTGGAACGCGCCCAACCAAGGCGTCTTACGTGTTAAAGCCGGCCATGCCGAATTCTTCGGAGACTGAATACTCGCTCCCAAGGCTAGATAATGTCGTTCAATACCTTCGGCCAAATGTTGCGCATGACCACGTGGGGCGAGAGCCACGGCCCCGCGATTGGCTGCGTCGTCGATGGCTGTCCTCCCGGCATTCCGCTCACCGAAGCGGATATTCAGCCTTACCTCGATAAACGGCGGCCGGGCCAATCGAAATACACGACGCAGCGCCAAGAGCCGGACACGGTGAAAATCCTCTCCGGCGTGTTCGACAATGGCGAGGGCGTTCAGGTAACCACAGGCACGCCGATCAGCCTTATCATCGAAAATGTCGATGCGCGCTCGAAGGATTATTCCGACATCAAGGACAAGTTTCGCCCTGGCCATGCAGATTACGCCTACCTCGCCAAATATGGCGTGCGCGATTATCGCGGCTCGGGCCGCCAATCCGCACGCGAAACCGCATGCCGCGTCGCTGCGGGAGCGATTGCGCGCAAGGTGATTTCGTCGCTCTACAAGAAAGCAGTCATCCGTGGCGCGCTAATTCAGATCGGCAATCATATTATCGAGCGCGAGCGCTGGGATTGGACGCAAGTGGAAGAGAATTCCTTCTTCTGTCCCGACCCCGGCGTGATCAATCAGTGGGCAGATTATCTGGAGAGCGTGCGCAAGGCCGGCTCATCAATCGGCGCGATCATTGAGGTGGTAGCGGAGGGCTTTCCCGCGGGGCTGGGTGCGCCGATTTACGGCAAGCTCGATGCGGATCTGGCAAGCGCAATGATGAGCATCAACGCGGTGAAGGGCGTTGAAATTGGCGAAGGCTTTGCCGCCGCCGCGCTCTCGGGCGAAGAGAATGCGGACGAAATGCGCAAAGGCCGCAGCGGTCCCAAATTTCTTTCCAATCACGCGGGCGGGATTTTGGGCGGCATTTCGACCGGCCAGCCGATCGTCGTGCGCTTCGCGGTGAAGCCCACCTCATCGATCCTCAAGCCCCGCAAGACCATCGACATCCATGGCGAAGAAACGGAGATCGTCACCAAGGGCCGGCACGATCCATGCGTCGGCATCAGAGCGGTGCCTGTGGGCGAAGCGATGATGGCGCTCGTGCTCGCCGATCACGCGCTGCGCCATCGCGGGCAAACTGGCGCGATCGGTTCAGTTCTCTAACCCGAGACAATTCTTATCCCCTCTCCCCTTGAGGGAGAGGGTTAGGGAGAGGGGTTGAATCAGAGACCCTTCACGTCGCGGCCCCACCCTCTCACGGATCGCCAACGGCGCAAAGGCGCCGGGCGATCCGACCTCTCCCCTCAAGGGAGAGGTGACACGCATCCTCACCGCTCGAAGACGCCGACAAGTTCGATATGGTTGGACCACAGGAACTGATCGACCGGCGAAACGCGCGTGAGCTTATAGCCGCCATCGCATAAAGTTCGCGCATCGCGCGCAAAGCTCGCCGGGTGGCACGACACATACGCAATACGCCCCACGCCCGAGCGTGCTAGCTGCCGCGCCTGCGTTTCGGCGCCAATACGTGGCGGATCAAGGATCGCCGCATCGTAGGGCTTGAGCTCGGCCGCCATAAGCGGACGGCGTGCAAGATCGCGCGTCTGCCCGCTTACCGGTTTGGGGAGTTGAGCACGGCGCGAGGCCGTCACGAGCGCATCGACGGAAAAGGCATGGCCCTCGAACGCATCGACCACCGCCGATGTCGCAACCGCAAAGGTGAAGGTGCCAACGCCGGCATAGAGGTCCGCAATGCGCTTTGCGCCTGAAAGCCCTTCAGCGACTCTTGCCGCAAGTGCGGCTTCCGATTCCTTGGTCGCTTGAATGAAGGCGCCGACCGGCAAATCAACGCGCACACTGCTGAGCGCAAGCCGGACCGTATCCGTCGCGAACAAAAGCTCGTCATTCCACGTCGCGCGAACGATGAAGGCAAGACGCGCAGTCTCGATCTCTGGCACCCCGAGCGGCATTGGCGTCACCTTCGGCGCTTCGATCGCGACATCAAGTCCGCTATCCGCTTCCGTGATCGTGATACGTGCCTCGCGCCTGGCCGGAAGCCTGCCTTCGAGCAGCCCGCGCACTGCGTCGATGGCATTGATGATCCGCGGCCGGACGACGAGGCAATGAGGGACCGGAGCGATATCATTGCTTCGCTCGCGGTGAAAGCCAATCAACGGCGTCTTGCCGCCGGTCGCGGCGAATGTCGCGCGACGTCGCGCGCCTGGCGCAATCGGCAGCATCTCATCGACCGGCGCATTCAGTCCCTGGCGTGCAAGAGCGGCGATCACCCACTCGCGTTTGCTCGCGAGATAGGTTTCAGTATAGACATGTTGGAGGTTGCAGCCGCCGCAAACGCCGTAGTGCGCACACGGCGCTTGAATGCGATGCGGGCCCGGCTGCGCCAGGCGCCAGTCGCTCTGCGCATCCGCGCGTTCGAACACATCGCCGGGCGCCGCAAACGGAATGTGAACCGCGCTTTCGCCCTGCCCTGCCAAGCCATCGCCGAGATGGCCGATCCGTTCGATCATAACTTTCTCGCTCATGCTTCGCGCTTTGCTGCCAGCAGAAATTCGCGATTGCCTTCCGGGCCCTCAATTGGGCTCTGCACGGTGCCGAGCACGCGCCAGCCGTGCATGCCGATCCATTCGGCGATTTCAACGCAAACGCGATCATGCACTTTGGCATCGCGCACGACGCCTTTCTTGACTGCAGCTTTGCCGGCTTCAAATTGCGGTTTGATCAGAACGATGAGCGTTGCATTCGGCCTAGCAAGAGCGAGCGCCGGGGACAATGCGACTTTGAGCGAGATGAAACTCAAATCGGCGACAATGAGCCCGATAGGCTCGGGAATGATCGTCGCATCAAGTTCGCGTGCATTCACGCCCTCACGTGAGATGACCCGCTGGTCGGAACGCAACTTCTCATGAAGTTGATCGTGACCGACATCGACGGCGTAAATGCGCGCGGCACCCTTTTCCAACAACACATCGGTGAAACCACCCGTCGACGCGCCGAGATCGAGCGCTACGACCTCAGAAACATCGATGTTGAAGCGTTCAAGCGCATAATCGAGCTTCAGCCCACCGCGCGACACCCATTGATTTTTCGCGCCGCGGATTTCCAATACAGAGTTCGGCGCGACCGGCGTGCTTGGCTTTGTGATCAGCTCGCCATCGCAATAAACGGTGCCGCTTGCGATCTCCGCCTGCGCACGCGCACGGCTCGGCACAAGTCCTCGCCTGGCAAGCTCAAGATCGGCACGCTTCGTCAAATCCTGAGTTATGTTTTCTGTGATGGAAAAACCCAGATCATCGTTCGGCTCAAACCAAAAGAGGAGATTGGCTTTCCGTTCTTCCGAAACGTCTAACTCCACCCCGACGGTCTTCAGCGCAAGGATGAGCGCTTGGACGGCGTCAACGCCATAGGCTGCTCGATCGATGATTCTTGAAAGGCCGGTGATGCAAAATTCGCATTTCCACGCCGGACCGCGATCATCGTCGTCGTTCACCGGCATGAAAATTTCGACGGCGACATTGCGGATTTCGTCGCCGTCTTGCAGTTGAAGCATTCTCGACGCGATCCGTTTCCGCCGAGACATGAGAGAACCGGAATTTAAGCGCGGGCGGGCGCGTAGACCGAGGTCTTGCCGAGCGCTTCAAGTGCGGTCGCGACGATGTTCGAGGCGCGCAATCCGGCCTGCGCATACATGATCTCGGGCTTGTCGTGATCGAGGAACACGTCGGGCAGAACCATCGGCCTTATCTTGAGGCCCGCATCAAGCGCACCCTCGCGCGCCAAGAATTGCAAGACGTGCGAAGCAAATCCGCCGACGGCCCCTTCTTCAATCGTAATAAGCACCTCGTGCTCGCGCGCCAAGCGCCGGATCAAATCCTCGTCGAGCGGCTTTGCGAAGCGCGCATCGGCGACGGTCGCCTTGAGACCGTGCGCCGCAAGCTCATCGGCCGCGTTCAAGCATTCTTGTAGACGCGTGCCGAACGAGAGGATCGCGATCGCGCTACCCTCGCGCACAATCCGCCCGCGGCCGATTTCGAGCGGCACGCCGAACTCTGGCATATCGACGCCTACGCCCTCACCGCGCGGATAACGCAGCGCTGAAGGACGATCATTGATCTGCGCTTGCGTCGCGACCATATGCACAAGCTCGGCTTCGTCGGCGGCAGCCATGATGACAAAGCCGGGGAGCGTACCGAGATAAGTGACGTCGAAAGAGCCGGCATGGGTCGGACCGTCAGCGCCGACAAGTCCCGCGCGGTCCATCGCGAAGCGCACCGGCAGGCGTTGGATTGCGACATCATGCACAATCTGATCATAACCGCGCTGCAGGAAGGTCGAGTAGATCGCCGCGAACGGCTTCATGCCTTCAGCCGCGAGCCCGGCGCAGAACGTGACGGCATGCTGCTCCGCAATGCCGACATCGAATGTGCGCTTGGGAAATCTCTCGCCGAACGCATCAAGGCCGGTACCGGACGGCATCGCCGCGGTAACGGCAACGATCCTTTCATCCTTCTCGGCCTCTTTGATCAACGCGTTGGCGAACACTTTGGTGTAGGCAGGTGCGTTCGCCTTGGCTTTCACCTGCGCGCCGGTGATGACGTCGAACTTGTTGACACCATGATACTTGTCGGTCGCGCTTTCGGCAGGCGCGTAGCCCTTGCCTTTTTGCGTAACGACGTGAACGAGCACCGGGCCCGTCTCCATCTCCTTCACATTTTTGAGAACCGGCAAAAGATGATCAAGGTTGTGGCCGTCGATCGGGCCAACGTAATAGAAGCCCAGCTCCTCGAACAGCGTGCCGCCGGTCACCATGCCACGCGCATATTCCTCGGTCTTGGCCGCCTTGTCGTAAAAGAATTTCGGCAAGCTCTTCGCGAGTTGCTTGGCGAATTTGCGGAAGCCGCGATAAGTGCCCGAGGAAATCAGCCGCGCAAGATAAGCGCTCATGCCGCCGACCGGCGGCGCGATTGACATGTCGTTGTCATTGAGGATGACGATGAGGCGCGCATCCATGCCGCCGGCATTGTTCATGGCCTCATAGGCCATGCCCGCCGACATCGCGCCATCGCCGATCACCGCGATGATGTTGCGCTTTTCGCCCTTGAGGTCGCGCGCAACAGCCATGCCCAGGCCCGCTGAAATCGAAGTCGAAGAGTGCGCGGCGCCGAATGGGTCATACTCGCTCTCGGCTCGCTTGGTGAAACCCGAGAGCCCGCCGCCTTGGCGCAAAGTTCTGATGCGGTCGCGGCGGCCAGTGAGAATCTTGTGCGGATAGGCCTGGTGGCCGACATCCCAAATCAGCCGGTCGTCCGGCGTGTCGAACACGTGATGGAGCGCGACGGTCAGCTCGATCACGCCCAGCCCGGCGCCCAAATGCCCACCCGTGACCGAAACCGCATCGATCGTTTCCGTCCGGAGTTCGTCGGCCAGCTGCTTGAGCTTGGCGCGCGAAAGCCCCTTCAAATCCGACGGAAACTTGATCGTATCGAGCAGTGGCGTTTTGGACATAATCCGTACTCTGACCTTCGAACGAGAGTTGCCCACGTCTAAACCCCCAAACCCGGCCCCAACCAGGAGGGCTGAGATTCGAACCTGAAACCTAGGCAAGTCAATGACGTTCCTGTGGCAGGAGGGCTAAAGTTTTAAGCTTTCCGCCCGCCCGGGCAACATTCGCCGACATATAGTGCATTAATGGTCGCGAGCGACTGCGAATTCCGCGACGGCCCGTAGAAGCTCGGCCCGCTCGTCGAACATATCAAGGTGGCGCGTCGCCTGATCCGCAAGGCGGCGCGCCTGGTCGCGGGCGCGCTCCACGCCAAGAATCTCGACGAAAGTTGCTTTGTCGGCCGCCTTGTCCTTGCGCGCGCCTTTGCCCATGCGCTCGGCATTGCCCTCAACGTCCAAGAGGTCGTCGGCAATCTGAAACGCAAGGCCCAGGTCATGTGCGTAGGCGTTGAGCGCGTGCATGGCCTTAGGGCTCGCCTTGGCCATAAGGCCGCCCGCCTCACACGAAAACGCAACCAACGCGCCCGTCTTTAGGCGTTGGAGCCGCGTGATGGCCTCGATGGTGTGCTCGTACTCGCCGGCTTGGAGGTCCATCATTTGGCCGCCGATCATGCCGCGCCCGCCTGCGGCGGCCGCAAGGCGCGTCACGAGTTCGCAGCGCACGAATGGATCGGCGTGGGTGTCCGGCCGCGAGAGGATTTGAAATGCCAGCGTCAAGAGCGCGTTGCCTGCGAGGATGGCGGTCGCTTCGTCAAATTGCTTGTGCACCGTCGGCTTGCCGCGCCGGATATCATCGTCATCCATGGCCGGCAGATCGTCATGCACCAGGGAATAGACATGCACACATTCAACGGCACCGGCGACCTGGTGCAATTGCGCGGCGCCGACGTCGAAGAGCCTGCCGCACTGAATCGTGAGAAATGGACGAAGGCGCTTGCCGCCGCCGAGCGCGGCGTAACGCATCGCCTCGAACAGCTGCGCCTCCGGACCCATGGGTTTCGGCAAAAGCATGTCGAGCGCAGCCTCAACCTCACCGGCTGCAGCCTGCATGGCGCGGTTAAGCTGATCTTGCCGCGGCGGCAAGTTGGCGCCGGAAGAACTCACGAGATTTCGGTCGGCTCTGTCGTCACGCTGCCATCGGGCGCGAGCACGATCTTCTCGACGCGATCCTGCGCCTCGGCGAGCTTCTTCTCGCAGAAGGCTTTGATCTTCACGCCTTCCTCGTAAATCCGGATCGATTCCTCAAGATTGACCTCGCCGGATTCCAGGCGCTGCACGATAGCTTCAAGCCGCTCGAGCGCGGCCTCGAAGGAGAGGCCGCCCAGATCCGTCTCGCTGGTCTTGGCGCTGCTCATGCAGAGGGACCCTTGCCTTGCGTATGCGGCGGCTCGAAATGCCGGTATGCCCAATAAGAATCGCCGCCATCATAGATGCACTGCCAACCTTGCTCCCGCAAAACCTTGCGGATCATGCGGTTGAACCAACCATGTGCACAGAGAAGAACCAGCTCCCGGCCGCGCGCAAGCTCAATTAGCCGGCCGGCCGCTGACGCTGCACGGACCTTGGCGTGTTTGCGCGATTCTCCCGTCCCCGAATAACCGAGCCACCAAAGCGCCCGGGACAAAACCCCCCATGCGGTCGGTTTCAGGCGCAGGAACGGGATTGGCGGCGACGGCAAAGGCGCCTCGACAAAACGCTCATCGGCAATGATCTCCCGCCCGTTGCAGAGCGCGAGCGCCGTCTGCCAAGCGCGAGGCAGTGGGCTCGCAATGATCAGGTCGGCACGTTTGGCAAGTTCGACTAGGTCGGCGGGCGGCGTCTCGGTCTCGGCAAGACCTGACTCACCATAAGCGGCCCACCACGAATGATAGGCACGCCAATCGATGCGCATTTTGCGGCTGAGCGCCGGCTTGCCATGGCGCACGAGCACGAGCTGCGCGAGCCGGCCCTCCGTGTTGATCGGGGCGGCGGCATCGAGCGCGCCTTTGGCGATCGGCTTGGTCAGCAACTGAGCTCCGGCATCCGCTGGGGCAATGCTCTCTAGGCCATGAGCGCCGAAACATGGGCGGCGGCGCTCAATGCGAGGCCGGTGAGGTCATAGCCGCCTTCGAGCGTCGAGACAACACGGCCGCCGCAGACGCGCTCGGCGACAGCCATGGCCTCACGCGTGATCCAGCCGAAATCATCTTCGGTCAAGCACATGTCAAGGCCAGTAAGTCCGCCGAGCTCGGAATCGCGTTCGTGTGCGTCAAAGCCAGCCGAGATCAGCAGTAGCTGAGGCTTGAAGCGCTCCAATGCGGGCAAGGCTTTGCTAACCATCACCTCGCGGAAGGCCGCAGAGCCAGAGCCTGGGGGCAAAGGCAAGTTGAGGACGTTGTCGTAGTCGCCATGCTCGCGCGCGCTGCCGGTGCCCGGATAAAGCGGCGACTGGTGGCTCGAAATAAACATGAGCCCGCGGTCATGCTCGAAAATGTCTTGCGTCCCATTCCCGTGATGCACGTCGAAGTCGAGCACGGCAATGCGTTCAAGCCCGTGCGTCTTGCGCGCGTGCATCGCGCCGATCGCAACATTGTTAAAGATGCAGAAGCCCATCGGCTGATCGGGTCCGGCATGATGGCCGGGCGGGCGCACGGCACAAAAGGCGTTGCGCACTTCGCCGCTCATCACGAGATCAACACCGCGCATGACGGCGCCGGCGGCGCGGAGCGCCGCCTCACCCGAACCGGCGGATGCCATGATGTCCGGACCGACGAGGAGATAGCGCACATCACCGCCCGGCTTGGGGATTGCGGCGAGGATCGCTTCGACGAGATTGCGGTCGTGCACGGCGGCGACATCGTTGGCGCTCGCACGCGGCGCCGCCTCGCGCCTCAACCCTGCAAACTTCTTGGAATCCAAGGCCTTAAGAACGGCACGGAGCCGGTCGGGTGATTCCACATGACCCGGCATCTGCTCATGTTCCAGGCAGGCCAAGTGAGTAATCAGCGCAGTCGTCATGCGCCCAAATCTAGTTCACCCGAGGCAAGCTGACACTAGGCCAGCCATGGCCGCGGATCGCCAGCAGCCATGACTGGCTCAAATTCATCTGTAGACAGAGAGAAATTCCTATCCAGCGCGGGCATCCACCGTTTCGCGGCGCTTACGGGCCGTCGGCCTGTGACCGTTCGCCTTGCGCCGGGGATCGAGATAAAGCGCGTTCTC
Source organism: Alphaproteobacteria bacterium (assembly GCA_049288095.1). Lineage (GTDB taxonomy): Bacteria > Pseudomonadota > Alphaproteobacteria > CAWBKL01 > CAWBKL01 > CAWBKL01. The sequence continues at coordinate 18,482 of JBAQHC010000172.1, forward strand.
AGAGGGCAGGAGGCGGAAATTGGGATCGAATTCCCGGTAGTCACAGGTGATCTCTTCGCCCGGCTCAATGTCGGTGAGCGCGTAGGCGGCGATCTGAGGCTTGAAGTCTGTGTTTGGGACATCGGCGTGGTTCATGAACCGGCCATTGTCGCTCTCAATGATGAGGAGGCCCTCGATCTCGTGATGTGGGTAAGCGTAACGCGTCATGAGGCTGCGGATCGAAAGCGGCATTTCCTCGAGCTCTTCCTGCGTGAAGGAGAGATCGAGCTTGGAACGATATTCCCAGATCAAAGTGCCCTTCCTGATACGCTGAACCGCAAAAACGCCAACTCCTTCTATTTTACTCGGGCCAACGAATGTCTCCACCAACAGCATGGGAGAGAGATCCTTTTCGTGTTGTCTAAACCGGCGGTAGGCCGGCGCCAATTCAAGCACGGCCATGTGGCCGAGGCCGCCCGTAAAGAATTGCTCCCCAAGCGAACCCGTGATTCACATTGACGGGAGTCGGACGAAACGCAAGCGGTATTGTGACGCTAGAGCGACACGGCGCCGAAAATTTTTAGGGCTGCGGTACGCCGTGCACGAATCAAAAGCGGCGGATCGCTCCGCCGCCGGACTATCAAAATTGAATCAAAGGCGCGAGACCCTGCGCGAGCTAGCGCTTGAAGCTCAGTCCCTTGCCGGTCTTCTTACCGGCGGAGCTGAGCTTGCCCGGAGGACCGTGATGCACTTTCGCCCTGCGCGGCTCGACGCGTTGAATGAGGGCCTCGCCCGTTTCCTCGCCCGCTTCCAGCTCCGGGGTCGCTTTAATCGTACCAGTCCCACGGCACTTGGTGCAGGACGACGCGCCCACCATGCCGGAGCCATGACAGACCGGGCAGTCGACGGCGTTGGCCATGTTAGCCTCCACAAGCATTTGACTTTTCGAAGGTTAATGCACGCCCTGGAAGTACACAATGGGAACGGGACGTGCGGTGGCTAAGTAATCGGCGTCTGTGTGCCCGGCTCCACAGGGCTTGACCCGGCCCCGCCCCGTACAACCTCATGAGCCTTATGCCAACATCAGCAGACGACACCGCAATTGCCGAGGCGGCGACAGCCCTTGCCGCGGGAAAGCTTGTCGCCTTCCCGACAGAGACTGTTTACGGCCTCGGGGCCGACGCCACCAATGACCGCGCAGTCGCCTCAGTATTTGCTGCCAAAGGGAGGCCGCGCTTCAACCCGCTCATCGCACACGTCGCCAACCTTGAAGACGCATCGCGGGAGGGAATTGTGACACCCCTCGCCCAGCGGCTTGCCGAGCGGTTCTGGCCAGGCCCGCTCACGCTCGTGCTCAGGCGGCACGATGCGCGGGTCTCGCTGCTAGCCGGAGCCGGCCTCGACACACTGGCGTTGCGCGTGCCGAGCCACCAAGTGGCGCAGGCACTGATCCGAGCGCTCGGCCGGCCAATCGTCGCGCCCTCGGCCAA
>JBAQHC010000173.1:0-1518 GCA_049288095.1 Alphaproteobacteria bacterium
GATGATGGATGATTGATATGACAGCGGCGGCGAACACCAGAACGGCGAAGCTCCTCGATGGAGCAACCGGCAAATGGGAGATCGTGATCGGCATGGAGGTCCATGCTCAGGTCACCTCGAACTCAAAGCTCTTCTCTGGGGCTTCGACCGAATTCGGCGCGCCGCCCAATCACAATGTCAGCCTCGTCGATGCGGCGATGCCGGGCATGCTGCCGGTGATCAACGCCTATTGCGTCGAACAAGCGGTGCGTACCGGACTCGGCCTCAATGCGCAGATCAATTTGCGTTCGGTGTTCGACCGAAAGAATTACTTCTACCGCGATCTTCCTGCTGGTTATCAGATCTCGCAGTATAAGCAGCCGATTGTCGGCGAGGGTACGATTATCGTCGACATGCCGGATGGTTCGACCATCGACGTGGGCATCGAGCGCCTTCATCTCGAGCAGGATGCCGGCAAGAGCATCCACGACATGCATCCGGAATTATCCTACGTCGATCTCAACCGCGCCGGCATCGCGCTGATGGAGATTGTCTCACGGCCGCATATCCGCTCCGCGGAGGAGGCTGCGGCGTATTTGCGCAAGCTGCGTACGATCCTGCGCTATCTCGGCACGTGCGACGGGAACATGGAGCAGGGCTCGATGCGCGCCGACGTGAACGTGTCGGTGTGCAAGGAAGGCGGCTATGCGCGCTTCCGCGAGACGGGCGACTTCAAGCATTTGGGTACACGCTGCGAGATCAAGAACGTCAACTCGATCCGTTTTGTCGCGGCAGCGGTCGAATATGAGGCCCGTCGGCAGATCGATGTCATCGAAGACGGCGGCAAGATCCGCCAGGAGACCCGTTTGTTCGACATGCGTACCGGTGAAACGCGCTCGATGCGCTCCAAAGAGGAGGCGCATGATTATAGGTCCTTCCCCGACCCCGATTTGCTGCCCTTAGAACTCGAATCGGCTCTCGTTGAGCGAATCAAAAACGGTCTTCCGGAGCTCCCGGATGCCAAAAAAAATCGATTCATGACCGAGTACGGGCTCTCCAACTACGACGCCGGAGTGCTTGTCCAAGAAAAAAATGATGCTGTGTTTTTCGAGTCGGTCGCCAAAAATCGCGACGCGAAGATGGCTGCGAACTGGGTGACGCAAGAATTGTTTGGCGCGCTCAACAGAGCAGGCAAATCGGTTGATGAGTCACCGGTGAGCGCGGAAAATTTGGGCGCGCTCATCGATCTCATCAAAGACGGAACGATCAGCGGCAAGATCGCGAAGGATGTGTTCGCGATCATGTTCGAAAATGGCGGAGATCCGCGAAAAATTGTGGTTGAGCAAGGCTTGCAGCAAGTTACTGACACGGGCGCAATCGAGCGTGCAGTCGACGAAATTATCGCCGCGAATCCCGACAAGGTTGATGAGTATCGTGCGAAGCCGAAACTCATCGGATGGTTTGTCGGACAGGTGATGAAGGCGACCGGCGGAAAAGCGAATCCGTCCGCCGTTAACGAAATCTTGAAACGATTTCTCG
>JBAQHC010000174.1:0-6941 GCA_049288095.1 Alphaproteobacteria bacterium
GATCAATATCTTTGCGTGCGCGCGCTTTCGGATCTCTTGAAAGGCGGCGAGAACATCGTCGTCGATGGCGGCGGCACGAATGTCTACATCACGTTCCAGGGCTTCAAGGTGAAGCCCGACCAGCGCGTGATGCTGACGAGCAGCCTAGGCGCCATGGGCTCGGGCCTCCCCGAGGCGCTCGGCGCCTATTTCGCCAATGGCCGGCCGACCATCTGCCTCGTAGGCGACGGCAGCTTCATGCTCAATGTGCAGGAACTTTCGACTATTCGCCGCCACAACATCCCGATGAAGATATTTGTCTTCAACAATGGCGGCTATGTCTCTATCCGAGAAACACAATCGGGCTTTCTCGGCGCGCGTTTCGCCGGTTCCTCGGAAGAGGGCGGGCTCCATCTACCGAGCTTCACCAAAGTCGCGGAAGCCTTTGAAATTCCAGCAATGGCAATCACCGACCGGAGCCGGGTCGCGTCTGAGATGGCCAAATTCCTGGCCTGGGACGGGCCTGGCCTCTGCGAGATCGTGCTGTCGCCGCTACAAGCTGTGCGCCCACGGCAAAATTTTGCCGCGCGCCCAGACGGTACCAATGTCGCGATGCCGCTCGATCAGATGTTCCCGCCGCTGCCGGATGATACACTTCGCACCTTGAGTCCTTGGACGGTTGGAGCCGGCCGTGGCTGACATTGCGTTGAAGGAGAAGCGACCGGGCACGCTGGTCAGCGTCGAGGCGCTCGTCTTGCGCGAAGGCGATGACGTGGCGGTGGTCGTTGCCTCTGCGGGCGTGTCGGCGGGCGCGGTGTTGCCTGGAGGCGTGAAGGCGCTGGAGGCGGTCGCGCGCGGCCACAAGGTGGCGCTACGGGACATCGCCAAGGGCGAAACGATCAAGAAATTCGGCCACACGATTGCCGTTGCAACGGCGCCGATCCGCGCCGGCGCCTGGGTTCATCAGCACAACGCGGCGATGCCCTCGGCGAGCCAGATGTCAGGCCATGAGCAGGTGAGCCACGCGGTACCGGGGGCGCTCGCGCATTTGCCGGCAACTTTTATGGGCTATCCGAGGCGATCGGGCCTTGTCGGCACGCGTAACTACATCGTCGTTTCCGCGACGGTGAACTGTTCGGCGACGGTCGTGAAAGCGATTTGCCGCCATTTCGATACGCGTGAGATCAGGGAGCGGCTTGCCGCCAAGGGTATCGACGGCATTGCACCGATCACGCATGGCGCGGGCTGCGCCCAGGCGATCGGCGGCGCCAACTACAATGTGCTCAACCGCACGATCGCGGGCACGGTGTTTCATCCCAATGTCGTCGCGGCACTCTTCGTCGGCCTCGGCTGCGAAGGCACGACGGCGGAATCGATTTTGAGCAGCGCGCGGCTTTCCGACCTGCCGCAAGACATTCCCATCGAGCATATCGGCATTCAGGATTCGGGCGGCACTGCCTCGGCAATCGCCGCCGGCATCGACGCCGTCGAGCGTCTGATCGAAGGCGTGCCGAAATTTGAGCGTGTGCCCGTGCCGGTGAGCGCGCTCAAGATCGCGCTCAATTGCGGCGGCAGCGACGCCTTCTCTTCAATCACTGCCAACCCGGTGCTCGGCATTGTGAGCGACATGCTCGTCGCGCGCGGCGGCACGGTGGTGCTCGCCGAGATCCCGGAATGTCATGGCGTTGAGGACCTGTTGCGGGCACGGGCCGTTTCTCCCGAAGTCGTCAAACGCCTTGACGACACCTTCGCTTGGTGGCTGCGCTACGCGGAACAAAACGCTTGCGATCTCAACAACAATCTGGCACCCGGAAACATTGCGGGCGGGATTACAACGATCGTGGAGAAGAGCTTGGGGGCGGTAGCCAAGGCCGGCAGCTCTCCGTTGACCGATGTGGTCGATTATTCGGCGCCGATCCGCGTGCCCGGCGCTGTGCTCATGAACACGCCTGGCTTCGATCCGGTCTCCGTCACGGGGTTGGTTGCCGGCGGCTGCAACATGGTGACCTTCACCACGGGTCGCGGTTCAGTCTATGGCAGCGCCACGGCGCCGACGATCAAGATCGCGACCAACAGCGAGCTTTTCAAGCGCATGAGCGGCGACATGGATTTCGATGCCGGCCAGGTTTTGCGCGACGGGGAAATGACGCGTGCCGCCGAAGCGCTTTACAAGCTCATTGTCGAAGTGGCGAGCGGAAAGAAGACGTCGAGTGAGGCGCTGGGTATCGGCTGGGAGGAATTCGTGGTCTGGTCCGTAGGAGAGACACTCTAGTGAACGAGATCGTCCTGCTTGGCGCCGGAGCGATCGGCCGGGGTTTTCTTCCCTGGGTCATCGATCCTAAGAAACATTCGCTGACCTTCGTGGATTCGAATTTCGACCTTATCTCGCGCATGAAGCGGGCAGGGCACTATTCGACCTATCGCGTTCACGACGACGGAGTTGAGGAGCTCAAGGTCGAAGTGTCCGGGGCCTATCTGCCGGATGAGTTTTCGCCGGAGCGCCACCCAAAAATGGCGGCTTGCTTTTTCTCCGTCGGCCCGCGCAATGTCAGCCGCGCGGCGACCTTGATGCGCCATTCGAATGTGCCGCTCATCTTGTGCGAAAACGATCCCAACACGGTTGCGATAGTGAAGAATATCGTTGGGCGCCCGAATGTCTATTTCGCGATCCCCGATGTGATCACGTCGAATACGGCACCCAAGGATATCCTCGCCAAAGACCCGCTTGCAGTTGTCACCGAGAACGGCAAGCTCTTCATTGAGGCCGGCGCGAAAGGCATTAGTGGCGAAATCTATTACATCTCGGGCAAGGAGCTGCTCGAGGAGCAGTGGCCCGCCAAGCTTTATCTGCACAACACGCCGCATTGCATCGCGGCCTATCTCGGCGCGCTTGCCAAAGTTACTTATGTGCATGAAGCAATGGTGGTGCCGCGCGTCGACGAGATCGTCACCGGCGCGATGAACGAGATGCTGGCCTGCCTCAAGCGCTCCAAGCCACATCTGACGACGTTTTTGGAGTGGTATGCCGAGAAAGAACTGTCGCGCTTCCGTTGCCGCCAGCTCTACGATCCGATTTCGCGCGTCGCGCGCGAGCCCTTGCGCAAGCTTGAAACCGGTGACCGGCTGATCGGCGCGGCGCAGCTTTGCTTCGCCCAAGGTATCGTGCCGCACAATATCCTTGCCGGCATCGTTGCGGCGCTGCTGTTCGACGATCAGAACGATCCCGATAGCCACCTCGCATTCTTGCGCGGTTTGATGCCACCCTCGCTGTTCCACCGGTACGTGCTGGGCCTCAGGAGCGGCGAGCCGCTCGACATTGTTCTGCGCGCCGACACGGACAGGCTCGTCAAGGAGCTCAGCGCTTTGCGGCCGCGCCTGCAATGAGCACCCTGCATCAATTCGAGACCGAGCTTGCGATCCGCGCGGTAATCGACGGCGCGCAAATCGTCGAGAAGCGCTCGCCGGGTCAGGTGAGCCGCTGGGGCGCTGGCCGCGATATCATTACCGATCTCGACACCGAGCTCGAAAAGCGCATTCGCGATATTTTGTCCGTCTCGGGTTATCTCGTCGTCGGCGAAGAGTTCGGCGCGGCGGATTTCGGCGCGCGCGACAAATCCAAGCCCGCCTGGATCGTCGACCCGCTCGACGGCACTGTCAATTTTCTCAACGGCCTCGATTTCTTCGGCGTCTCAGTTGGTCTTTACGAAGACGGAACGTTTCCGGTCGGCGCGGTGTGCTTTCCCCGCTCAGAGGAGCTCTTCTGCACGTATGGCGGCAATCGCGCGCTGCTCAATGGCAGGCGCCTTATGCACGATCACATTCTGCCGAACGATGCGCTTGTGGTCGGCGCCTTTTCGAGCGCCAAAGATGATCCCGTCATGCGCGCGAAGGAATATCAGCTGTTCGGCACGATCAATGATTTGACGTCGGGCTGCTTGCGGCTCGGTAGCATCGCAATGGGTATCTGCTACGCCGCCGCGAACAAGGTGAATGCGGTGTACGGTTTGCGCGTACGCATCTGGGACGTCGCCGGCGCGCTTGCCATCGCGCGCTACGCCGACTGCAAGATCGTGCTCGGCGCGTGTCCGGATCCAACCCAGGTCAACTGCATTGTCGGTTCGGCGGCGACCGTCGATTTTATTCTCGACCATTGCCAGCAACTGGGCTTAATGGGCAGCGAATATCAGGTTCTGTGAGGCCTCCCCGAGGCTTCGCCCCGCTAGTGATCGCCCAAGGCGTGATCGAAATCGAGCCAATCCATGTCCAAGATCACGCTGTCGATCGTTCTCAGCAATTACAACCATGGGCATTTTCTGAAAGACACGCTTCTGGCCTTGCTTCAGCAGAGCTGGGCGCCCGACGAGATCGTGCTTTTTGATGATGCCTCAACGGACTCGAGCCGGGAGGTCATTGCCGAAATTGCGGCGCGCTACCCGTGCGTTCATCCAATGTTGAACGAGAAAAATGTCGGCCCAGTGGTCAATGCTAATCTCGGGCTCAAAATGGCGACAGGCGATTACGTTTATTGCGCGGCGGCCGATGACCGCGTATTGCCGGGCTTCTTCGAAACGTCAATGAAGCGCGCCGAAGCACGTGACTCCGTCGGCATAATTTGCTCCGATCCTGTTTGGTTCTACGACGGCGAGCAGCGCATGTGGGTAACGCCGATGCCCTTCGGCCGGCAGCCGGCTTATTTCTCGCCCGCAGATATCGTGCAGATGCAGCGTGTTACGCCGTTCAACGTTGCGGGCCACACCTCTATCCTCAATCGCCGCGCTGCGCTGAAAGCGGGGGGCATGTTGCCTGAACTCAAATGGCATTGCGACTGGTTCATGAATTTCGTCGTGGCGTTCCGGCACGGGATCGAATATGTGCCTGAGCCGTTATCCGCTTTGCGGGTTGCGGCGGCCTCGTACTCGGCGAGCCAGAAGAGAACCGGCCCCGAGCAGCAAAAGATCATCAAGGCGCTCGCCGATCTTCTGGCCGAGCCCGATTATGCCGATGTGCGCCAGGCGTTTGTCGACTCGACCGTTCTTGCCGATCTTGGCGTCGCGCTGCTTGAGGCCGCGCGCGAGGATGCAGGTGTCGCAGAACTCGTCACGCAGGAGACGCGCCGGCGTGTCGTCAAGACCGCCGTCCGCAAAGCTTTCGGCAATATCTTGCCAAACTCCATAAAGGCCGTCATCAAGAACGTGCTAGGGCAGACGCCGAAGGACCTTGCGCCGATTGCTGGCGTCAGAGTGTGATATTGGCAGTTCCATTTGACGAAAACCTAGGTAGCGAGTGATGGGCCAGGAAATCGATCTTCTCGACCTTTATCCGAAGTCCAAGCGCCCGATCGACGAGCGCGCGGCGCTCATCAAAGAGGAACAGCGGGCGATCGCGCGCAAGTTCGACAAAGAGTATTTTGATGGCGAGCGCCTTACCGGTTACGGCGGCTACAATTATCACCCGCGTTTCTGGACCGACACGGTTAAACGCTTCCGGGATCACTACGGCTTGGTGCAGAACGCACGCATTCTCGACGTCGGATGCGCCAAAGGCTTTATGATGTACGATTTCAAGCTCCTAATGCCGCAGGCCGAGATCTTGGGGATCGATGTCTCGAAATATGCTTACGATCATTGCAAACCCGAGATGAAGCCTTTCATCACGGTCGCGAACGCGAACAATATTCCGTTCCCGGACAAATATTTTGATCTCGTGATCTGCATAAACACAGTCCACAATTTGCCGTTGATCGATTGCAAGCAGGCGCTTCGAGAGATCGAGCGGGTAGGGCGCGGCAAGGCCTATGTCGTGAACGACGCTTGGCACAATGAGGCAGAGAAGGCCTCGATGCTCAAATGGAATTTGACGGCGCTCACCTACATGCATGTCGACGACTGGAAGAAGCTCTTCGCTGAAGTCGGCTACACTGGAGATTATTGGTGGTTCATTGCGCAAAGCGCGTGAAAGGGCACCGAAATGAAAGCGCAAGCCGGGCCGCGAAAGGTCGTCTACAAGAACCCGTATCAGCAGATATACGAGGTGCATGTCGAGTTCGAGGGTGGAAAAAAGGATCTCTTCGTTACCGATTACGGGCCGCGCGCCGCGCTTATCGTGCATGGTCCTGAGGGCATTTTATTGACGCGGCAATATCGCTATTTGATCGACCGTGTGTCGTGGGAGATCCCGGGCGGCAAGGTGGACCGCGGCGAGAGCATGCCGGCGGCGGCAATCCGCGAATGCGAAGAAGAGACGGGCGTCAGATGCCAGGATGTCCAACCGCTGATCATGTTTCATCCCGGCCTCGACACGCTTCATAATCCCACGCATGTTTTTCATTCGAGCGCGTTCGAACGTAAGGCGGCCGGGGATCACGAGGGCGAGATTGTCGGCATTGGCTGGCTGCCGCTTGGCAAATGCGTCGACATGATTTTTGCGGGCGAAATTGTGGATAGTCTTTCGATTATTTCAATTCTGGCTTACGCCGAGCGGCGGAGAGGCAAATGACGTCGACGCTTGCCGCCGTGCTGGTGGAAACGGGAAAGCCGCTCGAGTTGTTGGATCTTGAAATCCCCGCGCTTAAGCCCGGGCAGGTGCTCGTTGATGTCGCCTATAGCGGCGTGTGCCAGAGTCAGCTCAACGAAATCAGCGGCAAGAAGGGGCCGGACCGTTATTTGCCGCATGTGCTCGGCCATGAAGGGGCCGGCGTCGTTGCGGCGATCGGCGAGGGCGTGAACAAGGTTCGCCCTGGCGACCGCGTCGTGTTGTCCTGGCTCAGGGGTCGCGGCGCAGATGTTCCGGGGACGGTCTATCAGTCGAAAATCGGTATTGTGAACTCGGGCGCTATCAGTACCTTCATGAACCGCACGGTTACGTGCGAAAGTCGCTTGACGCCTCTGCCGGCAAACGTGCCCTTGCGCGAGGCCGCGCTTTTGGGCTGCGCGATCCCGACCGGCGCCGGCATCGTGCTCAAC
>JBAQHC010000175.1:0-1596 GCA_049288095.1 Alphaproteobacteria bacterium
CGTCGGACGCGTCTACTTCACCCACAAGCTCCTTGACCCTTTCGTGACCTTCCGGAGAAACCGACCAATTGGGCTTCGCTCCCCGTCGCGTGATCAAGCCAGCCTTGCGTAGACGTGCCAGATCTCGACTGACGTTTCCTGGAGAGTCAAGGTGGAATGCCTCGAATAGCTCGGTAACGCGCTTCGGTGCGAACCAGCCATCAATACCTCGCGCTCCAGCCAGCTCGCTCATGACCAGAATTTTGTCCTGCCCCTGATCGAGGCGCTGGAGGGTGAGTCCAAATGGCGTGACTATCGCTCTACCTCCTGGTTCAAGCGGATCAATAGATCGGCGGCCTCCTCGAAATGGTGGCGATTCGCCTTTGCCTCTTTCGAGTTTCGCCCGCCACGGGTCCGGAACTCAAGTCGGGCGACCTCGGCTGCAAAATTGGGACGGTCGTAGACATTGAGTTCCCTGCACTCCTCACGGATTGCGTCGTACGAGGTGTACTCCTCCAATTGCGCCGCCTGACGGCCAACAACAACGAGGAGCGCTATGTGTCTCATAGAAGCTGCCTTGCGGTCCGGTTGAGGCAGCATTCCGCGCTTGAGGATGAGACGAACCTGGCCGTCATCCTCTTCGTACACCCTCGCAACAGGGTCTTGGTCAACCCCCAGCGCTTGAGCAATTCTGCTCAAGACCGAGTTCGCCCTGTCCGCGGGGCTCGGAGCAGCTTTGATAGGAGCGCCTGGATCGGCAGGCCGCTCGGGAGCGAGAGGCAACTCAGGGGCCTGCAAGATCTCGAGCACATACTTGAATGCGATCGAGCGCAGGTCATTCGCCACCCCGGCGTCTTCAACGATCTTGGCAGCCGTCCTCAGGCGGTCAGTCAGTTTGTCATCGGCCATGATCACGTCTCTTCGCTAGAAGGTTCCGCGAGCATCCGTTGAACCTCTTTGAGTCCTGCAACAGTCAACTTGTAGGTCTTTCGAGCCTGCTGGCTTCGACCGGACTTGGAGGTTTGCATGACCAACGCCGGTTTCCGCGCCTTAAGGGAATTGAGCGTATTCGTGACGTTTGCAAGTCCCGATCCCATGTTCTTCAGGGACGAGTTGATGTCGGCGCCGGTCCATCCATCCTGCCTCTGCACTTGTTGGAACCAATAGGCGACAGTGAGCGCTCGCTCGGGTCCGTTGGAGGGATCCGCCGCGTGCATCAGGTCTCCAAGATCTGAAAATTTCTGGTTCGGACCGCTGTTGCCGTCCTCTCCATTCGAGGTCCCCCGAGGCGAGACACTCTCGATCTCAAACCTGGAGAGAGCCCACCGAAGCACCCGCTCACGGGCAGGCGCCTCAAGCGTCTCAAGAGCTTTGCCCACAGCTGCCATTGCTTCAATCTCGGCGTCAGCCATTAATCTCCTCCAATAGATAGTCAGTGCTCAACTCGCATCTCGCTTGCATCTTTTCATACGCTGCGGCGGAAAGGCTTGATTTAGCTGTCTACAAGGCTTTGCTGCGACGATTCCTGGCACCTAACCGCTTATCTGCTTGATATTCATAGATATGATTGTGCGATCAGTGCCTACAATAAGGCATCGGCGGAGGCAAGGGCAGACA
>JBAQHC010000176.1:0-4183 GCA_049288095.1 Alphaproteobacteria bacterium
ATCCGCATCGATAAGAAAAGCACAATACCAGCCGCGATTGCGAATGCCGGGATCGCCATTGTTTCGTGCGCCCTCGCGCAAGCCGATGGCATGAAATCGATCGACCGCTTCTTTCGACGGCGCACGAAACGCAAGATGGATTGCGCTCAACCCCACACCTTGTTCATCGCGCCACCAATTTGGCTTCCCCTTCGCAATGACGAAGAACGGAGATTGCGGCGTGCCAGTGCCAAACACGAGGCGGCCAGTTCCATCGGTCTCGACATGATCTTGGAGCAGCCGATATCCGAGCGGCTGAAGCACAGCCGCATAGAAAGTGCCCTGCCTGCGGAGATCCGCGCCGGTGTAAAATCCGAGATGATCAAACATCGCCAAGCCTCTTGCAGTACTCGCGATTGCATCGCGCCGATCTTGCGTCAGCGCGTGAAGTTAACACGATTTGCAGGTGCGTTCGCATTGGCCTATTCCTGTCCGTTTAAGCGAATGGCTTAATCTTCGGCCATCCAGCTTAGATGCGAAGCGGCACCGAAGGCCTATTACAGGTCGCTTACGGCACGACAATGAATTTCCAGGCTGCCATCGGTGCACATACGTCTGTGTTTGTGCCCGAGCTTGATAGGCTTTACATCGCCGTGCCGTGAGGGTTTGTCGGCCACGCAGCCATCTGGGTTTTCCGCCCCCAATGAATGCGCTTGACGGACACTGAGGTCGAGTGCCAAACACCGCCTCCCTTCCGTTTCGCAAAGGAATCCCTGATGGGCCGCACTTTCACGCTGCTCCTTGTCCTTGGCATGATCCTTGGCATCGTTGCCGGCGTGGTGCTGCACGCGACGCTGAATGCCGATGACATCAAGGCGGTGACGGAAGGCTTGGGCATCATCACCACCATCTTCCTCCGCCTCATCAAGATGATCATCGCGCCGCTCGTGTTCGCGACCCTCGTGATGGGCATTGCCCATATGGAGGATGCTGCCGCCGTGGGGCGCGTAGGAGCAAAGTCCATCGCCTGGTTCGTTTTCGCCTCGCTCGTGTCGCTCTCGCTTGGGCTTTTGATGGTGCACATCTTCCAGCCCGGCGCGGGGCTTGCGCTTCCGGCGACATCTCCGGGCGAAGCAGCGGCCGCAACACCGCTCACGCTCACCGATTTCATCACGCATCTCGTGCCGCGCTCGATTGTCGAGGCAATGGCCAACAACGAGATCTTGCAGATCGTCGTGTTCTCGGTGTTCGTCGGCACGGCGGTGGCCGCCATCGACGACCGCACGCCGGCCGTGCTCGCGCTCGTCGAGCAAATCGCGGCAATCATGCTCAAGATCACCAGCTATGTGATGTTGCTGGCGCCGCTCGTCGTGTTCGCCGCGCTCGCTTCGACCATCGCGACGCAAGGCGCCGGGATCCTCATCACCTATGCGAAATTTGTCGGCGGGTTTTATGTGTCGCTATTTATCCTCTGGGTGCTGTTGCTTCTGGTCGCCGCGCTGTTGCGCAAAGGCGGCGTGGGGGCGCTTCTCGGCGCCATCCGCGAGCCGGCACTGCTGGCTTTTTCAACCGCCAGCTCCGAGGCCGCTTACCCGAAGCTTCTCGAAAATCTTCAGAAGATCGGCCTGCCCAAGCAAGTCGTGAGCTTCGTGCTGCCTTTGGGCTATTCGTTCAATCTCGATGGCTCGATGATGTATTGCACCTTCGCGACGCTTTTCATCGCGCAGGCTTACGGCATTCACCTCACGCTCGGCCAGCAGATCACGCTGCTGCTTTTGATGATGATCACGTCCAAGGGCATGGCCGGCGTGCCGCGCGCCTCGCTCGTCGTGATCGCCGCGGCGCTGCCCTATTTCCATCTGCCGGAATCCGGGCTGCTGCTCGTGCTCGCCGTCGATCACTTGCTCGACATGGGCCGCAGCGGCACCAACATTGTCGGCAATTCCGTCGCGTGTGTGGTCGTCGATCGCTGGGACAACCGCCGCACGACTGCCAGAAGCGCCAGCGGCTAACGACGCTCAAGCGGTGCCGCTCGCGAAAAATCGTTGTGCTCGTGCTGAATTTCATAGGCTCGCAGGGTTTTTGAAGGCCTTGTCCCTTTTGTCTATCTAGGATTGAGATAATCGCGACAGGATTAACACGGCATCTTTTTGTTTGGTGACGCCAAGCTTCGCCAAAATTGCTTTCACATGAGAACGCGCGGTCTCCACGGAGATACCCATCTCGCGCGCCGCAGCCTCGACTGAGTCGCCGCGGCACAACGCTTGAGCCGTCTCGTGCTCGCGCGGCGTAAGCCCGACCTGAGCAGTAACCGCGCGAGACAATTGCGTAGGCCCTCTGAGGTCATCGACCACCAGCGCAACAACAGGCTGGGACACCCCTGGCTGTGCCCGAACCGAGAGCGGCCACGCCCGAACGAACAGTATCGGCTTACCCTCTCCGTTCGAAAGCACCAACGTGTTCGACGGGAGGGTCACGGAGTCGGAGGATTCGGCAACACTTGCTATGAGACTTAGCAATTTTCGCTCGGCTTCCGGTTGCGAGGCCGTCAATTTTCCCTTGGAGGATTTGAGGCTGCCAGACGCCAACAACGCTTCCGCCGCGCGGTTGGCAAACAAGATCTGCGCCGAACGAGTCACAAGAAGCACACCACGGCCAAATCCCGACAGCGCCTCCTCAAGCGAGCGAGCCCAGAGATTGGTCTGCGATAGATTGAACACGAGGCTCGTTAGACGGGCGACGTGTGGCGCGATTGCCTTCATTGGGATCAGATCGTCGTCGGCATAAGGGCCTCGGCGCCGCGGCCTCAGCGCGACGAACAGACCGTTTGCCCCACCGCCGACATCAAACACCATGAGATTAGCCCAGCGCAGATCGACATCGGGACGATCCAGAAATTCTCCAACGATGGGCGCACGCTCGACGACATCCAAGGGCGCGGTCTCGATACAGGAGACGACGCGGTTAGGATTGCCCAAGCAGTGAGCCATGCGCGGGTCTGAGGCTGTCAGGGATTCGAATTCGCCGCGCGCCCAGCTGCGCTCGGAATTAATAACATCCACGATGGGCGCCCGGTTCTCATCCAACAGAAGCAATTGAACGCCAGTGTCACCGAAACGCGCGGAATAGGAATCGACAAGATGCTGAAAGAACTCCGGTTCGCAGACCGAGTCATAGAGATCGCCAACAAAACTGGTGAGCCGCTCTCTCATTGGCCGATTGTCTCGGGTCTTCTTGGCTGCATACCCCGCCACCGCCCTCAACTTGTATCGCGGCAGATGCGCAACAGTCCACCGATACAAAACGAAGAGCTTGAGAGACCTCCCCAATATTGGGGAGGCGCGGCACTCGCGAATTCTCTAAGCGTCAGGCCCAGTTGCTTGGAATTCGTCCAAGCCACGTGGGGCAAGGGAGAAATCCTATGAAGAGATTTGCTATTCTTGCGGGCCTTCTGCTCGGAAGCGCCGGTTTGACAGGGTGCGCGGACATGTCCGACACGGAAGCTCTCGGTACCGTGCTCGGCACCGCCGCGGCATTGAGCAGCGGTTACTCAGGCTCTTCCTACAGCAGCTCAAGCAGCGGCGGATCCGGCAGTTCCAGCCAATGCTCACAGCTCTACAACAACGCGCAGACTTGCTATCGCTCGTGGAAGAACCTTGGCGGCGGCACGACGGGACAGGCCGGCGCAGAACGCGACTGCTATTACCTGTACAACAACGCCTACAACGCTCAGTGCCGCTGAGCGTTTCTGACGTGTCACATCGCGTTACTCTTCGCCTACTGCCGGCGGCCTTGGCCGCTCTGATCACGCTTAGCTTCGGGCCGGCGGCAGGCGCCAACTGCGAAGACACCGCCAAGGCCGGCCTTGAAGCCTGCATGAAACGCGGCGAGGACGCCTACAAGAACGCGACGCTCGGCTCCGGCGACTTCACTTACATCAAGACCTGCACAGACGACTACAACAGGGCCAAGGCGAGCTGTAGCCCTGCGCCGGTGCGAGTGACCTCGGCCGAGAAAGCGCCGCCCGGCTGCGAGGAAGCCAAGATCAATATCGATTGGGTGCTCCTTTACGACAAGGGAGCGCAGCAGCGGTATGTTGAATTCGTGAGCCAGGGCCAATCGCCTTATGAAGCCGTCATTTCCGCGCAGGCCCACAATCCTCATGCGCAAGATACGATTAGAAAATGCGCGAGCTGGTCCAGGG
>JBAQHC010000177.1:0-12378 GCA_049288095.1 Alphaproteobacteria bacterium
AAAGAACGCATCTCCGGCCCCCACCGTGTCGACGATCGTGCTTGTCAGCGCCGGCACCGATGCGACGCCGCAATCTTCAGACCTCACGAGGCAACCGAATTTGCCGCGCGTAACGATCATGTTCGGACAATCGATGATGGCCGGAAGACGTTCACGCAAGAGATCCGCCGGCTCGCAATGCTTATCGCCAGCGGCAAGATGGGCCTCCGGCGTATCGATGCAGATGAAATCGGCGCGCGGATATTTCGTGATGAGATTGTAGCCAAGATTTGCGCTGTTGCTCTGCGCGTTGATGGCAAGAAACGGCGCTTCATCGGCAAGAATGGAAAGCGCTTCCCCATGCAATAAGCCGTGGCCGAAATCGGTGACGATGACGGCGTCGTAGTTCTTGAGGCTGCGCTTAAGAAGATTGTGCAGATCCATTTCCGTCGCGCCCTCGAGCGGATTGTCGTCCATCGAATAGACTTCAAACAACTTGCGCATCGAATAGGATTCAACGAAACGTGTCTTGCGCGTGGTCGGTGCGCCTGCCTTCTTGAGCGGAATGAGATTGATGTTCGGCGCAAGCGACGAGCGCACCAGCTCTTCATAGCTGTCGGTGTCGCCCAGGCAGGTGATGAGATCCACGCTTTTGCAAAAGCTTGAAACGTGATTGGCCGCCGCGAATACACCCCCCGCGAACACCTCGCGGTTCTGATAAAGGGTCGCGATCATATTTTCCTTGGGTGATTTCCCAAGCGGCGTCACATATTGATACTCGTCGATGATGGCATCGCCGATCATCAGCACACGGAAGTTTGCCACTCGATTGACGAGCTCGGTTAGCCGCTCAAGGCCACTGCTCGCACGCATCGTATCAAGATAGTCAGCAAGCCCGTTCTCATAAACATTGAGGTAGCGGTTAATCAGGCTCGAGGAAGAAAACACGATGTCGTCGGTGAAGGCGAGACGACCGCCATGACTCTCGACCGCCTGCCTCTCGGCAACGATCTTGCCGGTCACGTCTTCCTTGGCGTCGCGGTAATCGGAGCCCTTCACATATACCGATGGGCACAGCGCATGAATGACGGTTTCGGCGGTCGGCGCTTCATTGATCGCAACCCAATCGACATACTCGATCGCGGCGAGCATCTCGGCGCGCAGCTGCTGCGGAAACACCGGGCGCCCCGGACCTTTGTTGACAAACCGATCGGCTGTCAGCGTGACGATCAGCACCGTTCCCTCACGCCGCGCTGCCTGCAGGTGGCGCACATGACCCATGTGAAGTAGATCGAACACGCCGTGACACAACACGACAACCTCACCGCTCTGCCGTGCCTGGCGCGCGATCGCGCTAAGCTCATCGAGCGGACGAATCTTCGACCGCGCATCACGGGGCAGCGCGGGGCTATCGGCATCAAAGACGATCTTGGGGCGGTTGGACACAGGGCTAGACATGTGGCATCGCTCTCGGCCCGTCGGCCAGATATTTGAACCAGTCCGTTGTCGCTTCCTTAATCGAATCAACGGTCCATACAGGAGCGGAGCGCCAATACTCGATGTTGTCTAGCATCGTTCTTACGCCCTGCTCAAAGGACACCTTAGGCGCCCAGCCCAAATCGTCTCTTATTTTGCGGGTATCAGCGAGAGTGCAGTCCGGCTCACCCGGCCGCTTCGGGATGTGTACGGTCTCTTTAACACCCAGAAGCTCCACCAACCGGTTGACACTCTGCGCCCGGCCGCTTCCGACGTTATAGACCTCCCCTGTTCTCTCGCTACCCCCGGCAGTCACAATAGCATCGACGACATCCGAAACAAAGGTGAAGTCACGGGTTTGCGTGCCATCTCCCACGATGGTCAGTGGCTTTCCGGCCAGCATTTGCGCGAGGAACACACCGAATACCGCCCCGTAGGTCCCGGAAGTTCGGGCCCGCGGCCCATAAACATTAAAAAAACGCAGCGACAGTGCTGGCAATTTGTAGACATTCGCCCAGTGCAAAATTATTCGCTCACCCAAATACTTGGTCAGCGCATAGGGGTATCTTGTGTCGATCGGCGCCGTTTCCGGCGTTGGGTAGACTTCAGGAACTCCATAGCAGGATGAAGACGCCGCGTAGATGAGCCGGCTGACACCGTGGGCGCGCGCCGCCTCCGCGACGGCGTAGGTGCCATCGACATTGGACCTGAAATAGCTCTCGGGATTTTGAATGGACGGAACGATGTCTGCCATCGCCGCGAGATGGAACACGCGCTCGGCCCCTTGCAGCAGTTCCATCATCGCTTGTTTGTCAGACACGTCGGCTCTGACAAACTCGAACTCCGCCCGACCGCTATGCTGTTTGAGATTATCGAGCCGGCCAACCGCCAAATTGTCGATAACACGAACTTTTCGGCCGCGGCCCACCAGCTGATCGACGAGATGGCTGCCGATAAATCCAGCGCCGCCCGTTACCACATCCATTCCGCTGGCGCCTTTCGTTACTCAATACCAGACATGCGACTCGATAAAACTACCGTCAGATAGGCAAAAACTGCCAGGAAACTCAACCCAGCTTAGACGTAAAATCATCATCTGTCTGTCCTACCGAGCATTACGGATTTGTGACTGATGATGCCGCAAATTCGACTCAATAGCCGTGTCTCAAAATCACCGACCCTTCGCAATCCACGGCCAGATCCACACAGTTGCGCTCGCCGATCGCGGCTTTAAAGGCGGCCCTCCGGATCGGAGGCACGATCATCAGCAAGAACCCTCCGCCGCCGGCACCGCAAAGCTTGCCACCCAGGGCACCGCTCGACCGGCAGAAATCATAGAGTTCGTCGATCATTTGCATACTGACTGAATTCGATAAGCTCTTCTTGAGCTGCCATCCTTCGTGAAGCATCTCAGCGATCTCTCGAATTCGCGCCTCGCCCTTGCTCTCTTCAAGAAGCCGCTGAGCGCGGTCGACCTGCTGCACCATCATCGCAAGCTGAGTATCGACGGCTTGCTTCTTGATGTTTTTGACTTTGTCTTCGACCACTTTGGTCGCTCGCCGCTTCACCTGAGTGAAAACCAGGAGCATCCAACTCGTCAGCTCCTGCAAATCCGTGCCGGAAATTCGAATCGGCACAACATTGAAGCGATCGCCCTCAAAATTGAAACGGTTGATCCCGCCGAACGAGGCGTGCAGCTGATCTTGAATGCCGACATTTTCCTTGAGCATCACCTGTTCTGCGTAGATCGCTTCGCGCGCCAGCTCGTATTTGGTGCGCAGAATGCCGGCGAGCGACGACAACAGATTTGTGAACCCCACTGTGAACGCCGACGAGCTCCCAAGCCCCGCGCTGCTCGGAAGATCGGCCTGGATTGAGAAGTCGGTAGGCCGCTCGTAGTCGTAATGCCGCAAGAGCGCGCGCACCATCGGGTGCTCGATTGAAGCTGCGCTCTCGGCGGTTTCGACCCTGCTGTAGCTCAGGCGAAACTTGTAGTCGACAAACGCTGAAAGCTGCAGGGCGCTGACATAGATATATTTATTGATTGCAAATCCGAGGACAGCGCCGGGCTTGCGCTCGAAATAGCCGGGATAGTCGGAGCCGCCTCCGAATAGGCTGACACGCAACGGCGTGCGGCTGATCACCAGCACGAGACTACCTCACAGATCGCCCTAAGCAAAAACGGGCCGCCGACTCACAAATTGCCAAATTCGGTCAGGTCAGGCAACCACTGCCTTGACAAGACCGTATAGCACAGTGACGTTCCAGAAATTGGTTCGTTTGCCCGCGGTACCTATGAGGCTTGTCTCATTTATCCGAACGAATGTCGGATTTGGTGGCCATGACGGGCCCTATCAATCCTCTCTCGGAGAGGCAGCCGAGCAGCTCGGCTGGAGCTTCCGCTGTGCAGTCGGGACGGGTTGGCCCAAGGAGCAGCTCTCGCGCTTCATGACGCCGGCGCTGTTCCAGCTCTCGGGGCGGACCGGCGGACCGGCAGGTATCCTCAACCGCCTGATCTATATGCGCTCCCTTGAATCGGCGCTGCGCGCGGAAATTGCCCTGCCGGGCGAGGTCGCGCTGTTCGCAGATTGGCCCTACGTCGTTGAGACGCTTGCTTTGCACCTGTTGCTCGGAGCGCTGGTAGAGCACAAGGCTCAACTGTGGTTCATGCTGAGGCGCATGCCCAAGAAGGGCGGACTATTCGAGCGCAATTACCTGATTTTTTTTGCACGCGCCCGTCGGGCCCTTGGCCCCCAATTCAAGCTGGTGACCGACTCTTTCTCGCTCGCCGAGCATGCCGCCGAGCGTTGGCGCTTGCCGGACTGGACAGTGCTGCCTATTCCGCACACGGAAGATGCTTTGCCCACTGACGCACGGACTAATGCGAACGACCGTGTCGTGATGTGGTGGGCGGGTTCGCCGCGGCCCGAAAAGGGTCACGAAATCGTCCTGCAGATGCTGTCGCGCGACGCTGGCGCGGCCGACGCCGAGATTGTCTTGCCTGAAATGACATTTGCCGATCGGGCGCAAGACCTGAGAGTGCAGCTGGTGCCGCGCGGCATGTCGCGGCCTGACTATCTGTCAATGTTGGCCGCCTCCGACATGATTCTGCTGCCTTATGACCCTTGGCATTATCAAGACGGTACCTCGGGTGTTTTCGTGGAGGCGATGACGGCCGGACGCCTTCCCGTCGTCATGGCGGGAACCTGGATGGCGCACGAGCTCGAAAGGCTCAACCTGAGCGAGCTCGTGCTGACACAAGTGGCATGGACCGCTCCGGACATCGTCGAGCGTCTCGTTCGCCTTGCCCGCGATGAACCGCTAAAGGCAAGGTTCAACGACCAGCGTAAACTGTTCGTCGCCGCCCATGGCAAGGCTGCTTTCGTAGAGGCCTTGCGGAAGCTGGCACTTCCGCAAGCTCAAAGCGCCGCTGAGCGCGCGATGCTCGTCAATCACCGGATAGAATCCGCGCAAGGCGCCTGACCGGTGTTAGAGTTGGCCGCATGACCCAAACCTTCTTCAACATGCCCTGCCGGATCTGCGGTTCGCGGCGCGTTGAGCTGTTTCTCGATCTCGGGAGTCAGCCGCACTGCAATCGGCTTATCCCGAAGGAGAAGCTCGCCGCTCGGGAGCCTTTCTATCCGTTGCGCGTCGGCTTCTGCCACGAATGCACGCTGGTCCAGATCGACACCACGATCCCCAAGGAGGACATGTTCTCCGACTACCCGTATGTGTCGGGCACGACCAAGACCCTGCCCAGCCACTTTGCCGACACGAGCCGCCGCATCATCGAGGCCTATAAGATCGCGCCCGGCGCGCTCGTCATCGACATCGGCAGCAATGACGGCACATGGCTCAAGCAATATGAGCCGTTCAAGATGCGCGTGCTTGGCGTTGAGCCGGCAACGAACGTCGCGGAGCTCGCGCAGCTCGCGGGCGTGCCGACGCTAAACCGCTTCTTCAACGAAGAAACGGCAGATCTCATCATTGCCAATGCGGGCGAGGCCGACATCGTGACGGCGGCGGGCGTGTTCTTTCATCTGGAAGAACTGCACAGCGTCGTGCGCGGCATTAAGAAGGTTCTGGCGCCCAACGGCGTGTTCTGCGTGCAGGCCATATATCTGGGCGGAATGATCGAGAACACGGCATTTGATCAAGTTTATCACGAGCATCTTTGCTACTACACGCTGAAATCCGTCTCGCGTCTTCTGGGCGATCACGGCCTTGAAGTGAACAATGTCAGCGTCGTTCCGGTGCACGGCGGCACGCTTGAGCTCCATGTGAGTCACAAGGGCGCGCGCGCAGTTCAACCGACCGTTGCCGACTTCGCTGCGCAGGAGAAAGCCAAGGCGTTTGGCGAGTTCGAGACTTATCAAGACTTCGCGAAGCGAACTTGGGCTCTCAAGGACAGTCTGATCGGCGTGCTGAAGGATTTCCGCCGCCGCGGCAAACGGGTCTATGCCTATGGTGCTCCGGCAAAGGGAGCAACGCTTCTCAATTCATTCGGCATAACACCTGATCTCGTGCAGCTCGCCGTCGAAAAAAACCCTCTCAAAATTGGCATGGCAATTCCCGGCTGCCGCATCCCGATCGTCGATGAGGCAAGTGTCGATAAGCCTGACGCTTATCTGATGCTCGCTTGGAATTTCCTTACTGAGTTTTTCCGAAAAGAGCGGCCATTCTTGGATGAGGGCGGCGCCTTCATCGTTCCGATTCCGGATGTCCGCGTGATCACGAAGGCTGATCTTGATGCGCCCTCAACCGCGGTTGCAGCCTGGGGCGCGCGCGTATGAGAACCGTCGTTCTGTTTGGCGGAACGGGGTTTATCGGGCGCAATTTAGCAGCTCATCTTGCGGCGGCAGGCGATAGCGTCATCACCGTGAGCCGGTCGGGCGCTCCGGCTGAAGGCGCGCAAAAAAACTATTCGATCGCTGGCCTGCGAGATATCGGCGCCATTCCGCCAAATAGCTTCCTCATCAATGTTGCTGCGCATCGCTATGACGCAAGCAACTTCCTTGCCGGACAAAGTGAGATCATCGTCCGAAATGCAGAGCTCTATGGCCTCGCATATCAATTCGCGGTCGAACATGGAATTAAGGAAGTGCGCTCGGCGAGCAGCGTTGCCGTCTACCCGGCCGAGCTCACGATCATGGATGATCGCGCCCCGATCGATCTCAACGGGCCGCCGCATGAGCGCGAAGCCTTCTATGCGTGGTCGAAACGCTGGGGCGAAATTCTTGCCGGCCTTTATCGTCAGCGCTACGGCATCAACACGATTAGCCTCCGCCTCAGCAATCCCTATGGGCCGCATGATTCAACAGACGTGAAGAATGCCCATGTGCTGCCAGCTTTTGTGATGAAGGCTCTCAGCAAGTCGCCCGAATTCGAGATCATGGGCAACCCGGACGCTTCGCGCGATTTCATATTCGTGCGCGATGTTTGCCTCGCCTTTGAAAAATCTCTTGCTCTCAGCGGACGCACAGAAGCCTTCAATCTGTGCACCGGCACACAGACAACGTTGAAGGAGCTTGCAGAGACCGCGATGAAGCTCGTCGGCAAGACGAAGCCCATCAAGCTGATAGGCGATTCAACGCAGGGCGTTGCACGGCGCATTTCGACTGGCGATCTCATCAAAGAGGAACTCCAAATCCCGCGCTGGACGAAATTCGAAGAAGGACTCGCCATCACAATCGATTGGTATCGGCATGCCCTTGAACAATAAGCGGCTGTTGATTATCGGAAGCGACGGCTTTGTCGGCCGCAACTTGCGCGATTATTGCGACCAGAGAGGCTTTGCCTATCATACAATAGCGCGTAAGGATGGTGACCTTTCGGATTGGCCCACCGTCGAGCAACTTTTCAAATCATGCCCACCCGTTGACCGCATTTTCCATCTTGTCACGCGTCAGCGTACCGGGCAAATCCAATACAAGATTCAAGGCGAGCTCCTCGCCATCAATGCGCGCATCCACCTCAACGTACTTGAGGCGTGGCGGCGCCATCAGCCGCAGGCCAAGCTCGTCAGCACCGGGAGCTCTTGTGCTTATCCCGAGGCGGGCCATCCGCTCACGGAAGATGAGTTCGGGACGGGCGCCGTTCACCCCTCCGTTCTAGGCTACGCGCAAGCCAAGCTTGTACTTGCGCGCGGAAGCGCCGCTTACGCATCCCAATACGGCCTAAAATATCTTCACTGCATCCTTGCGACGCTTTACGGTCCGTTCGATCACAAGGAGCCCGACCGCAGCCACTTCTTCGGCGCAATGTTGACGCGCGCAATCGAAGAGCGGGCCGCGGGCGCTCCGCACTTCACAGTGTGGGGAAACCGAAAAACGGTGCGCGAGCTGCTTTATGTCGAAGATCAGATCGAGGCCATCCTCGCGGCCGATGATGCCTTCGAAAATCGCATTCTCAACTGCGCAGCCAACGCCCCGATCACAGTCGGTGAGGCGGCGACGGCTATTCTCCGCGCGCTCGATTGGAACGTGCCGACCTTCAGCCCGCCCTCGAGCTTTCAAGGCGCCGACTACAAAGTTCTCGATTCATCGGTCTTTCTTAAGGCGACCGGCTACCGGCCGAAATTCGATCTCAGGGCCGGAATTAGGGCTCTACTTCAAGCCGAAGGCGGTGAGAGCCGTTCACACGTTTGAGAACCGCCGATTGTTGAGCATGCGATACCCCTTGATCAGTTCGGTAACGCCGCGCTCGATCGACCAGTCAGGGCGATAGCCCGTCGCCTCGATGCGGGCATTCGACACGATATAGTCGCGCTTGTCCGGATCCTCGCCGATCGGGGCTTCGAGATAGACGAAGTCGGGCACCTGCTCTTTGATCTTTGCGCACAGCTCCATCTTCGAGAAGTTTGCGTTTGAGAGCCCGACATTGAAGGGACGGCCATTCATCGCAGTGTAATTCTCGATGGCGTGCAAGAACGCCTTGGCGATGTCCCGGATGTGGATGTAGTTGCGCTTGAAATGGCCTTCGAAAATGACCACCGCGCGGTCGGTGACCGCGCGGTATGTAAAGTCGTTCACGAGAAGATCGATCCGCATGCGCGGCGCCATACCGAAGACGGTCGCCAGGCGCAGCGTGACGCCATTGCCGCCATCCAGGATTGCTTGCTCGGCCTCGACCTTCGTGCGCCCATAGAGCGAGATCGGGCGGAGCGGCGTCTCTTCCGTGCAAAACTTGTCTTTCTCGCCGATGCCGTAGCCGGAATTCGATGTCGGAAAGATCAGCTTCTGATCCTTCGACAACAGCTTGAGAAGCATGAGGATAGCGTCGCGGTTGATCGTCGTTGCGCCGATCGTGTCGCGCGCGCAGAGCGGAGCCCCAACGAGTGCCGCGAGCGGAATGACGATATCCACCTTGGCGACAAGGCGCCGCATCAGCGATTCATCGCGCGCATCGCCGAGCACGGGCTCGAAATTCTCGTAGGCGCAGCATGAGGCGAGAACCGTGTCTCCCGCCGGAAATTTGTCGATCACCGTTACCGCGTGGCTCCGCTCCAAGAGCGTAGGAACCAAAATTCCACCGATATAGCCGGCGCCGCCGGTGACTAGGACACGGGCCATACAGATTTTCCTGTTGCGCGAAACAAAACCGCTGCGCTGCGATGTTGTCTTTACCGACTACGACATTGTCAAGAGACCGGCCCGAGATGCAGAACGGCTCGCGTCCTCGTTTGGCGACCGGTCCCGTCCCAGTTCGGCGACTCCTGTTCCGCTGTCATCAGAAAGCCGAATTAACCGGCGAGCGCGCGGGTTGTTTCCCCAATCGAATCCGGGGCACATTGGCCCGCCGATCTCTTGGGGTCACGGGCGCCCAAGTGCAATTCGAACCGGATTCCTTGCTGCGACGGACCCATGATAAGAGTACCTCGTTCTTCAACCGAGCCCGTCTCAAATCACAAGAAGCGATCCTTGGAGCATTGGCTATCGAGCTGGCGGGGTGTGGCCGCAGCAATACTCGTGCTCATCGCCTTTTACGCGTTCGCGCTTTCATTTATCAGCCCGTCCCTCGTTATCGCAAAGCTCCAAGCCGACTGCCTCAACTATTTCACCCAGGCGCAATATCTCGCGCGCCACGGCACGCTGAAGGGCCTGAGCTTTGGCGACGGTACCGGTTTGCTTGTCTATGCCCCGATCGCAGGCTACGTGCGCGCGCCTCTGTTTCTGATCTCCCACACAATCGACATAACAATTCGCGCCATACAGGTCGAGAACGTCGTTTTTTTGGCGCTTGTCGGGCTTCTGTCGTGGGAATATCTGCGACTTCGCTTGCCGGCTCAGTTCTCCCGCGCTTGGTGCCTCGTTCCATTCGTTTGGCTGTGCATGGTCTACATGCCGTGGTTCTACAACGCCTATATGCCGGCGAGCGACCACATCTTCGCGGTTTGGCAACTGGCGTTCATAGCTCTTTGCTTGCACAGCGAATGGTGGCTGCGAACCGCGCCACGGGGAATCGCGTTTGGATTGTTATTGCTTGTCCTTCTCGTAATTGCGGCCATTCAGAAGTTCACAGCGCTCGCGCTCCTCGCCTACGCTTTTGTCCTATTCGTGGAGCGATATCGTCCGCCGCTGCGCGTCGTGATTGCTGGCGGCCTTGCCGCGTTGGCGTTCGCGGGCGGCGCGTTTATCAGCTTATCCGCACTCTATATGACCTACGTGCACACAGGTATCGTGCACGGCTTTTTAGGCAAGCCCATTGAGCGCGTCGTCATTGAAATTGCGCTCACCTTCTTCGCAAGCTTCCTCCCGGCGCAAATTATTCCAAACTTTTCATACATCTTCATGCGCGTCGGTGACCCAACGCTCCCGCTTGAGCTATCCAAAGCGCACCTTGAGTGGATTCCCGGGATCCTCATCGGCTTTGCCATCTCTGCGATGATATTGCGCGGCGCATGGGCATCGCGCCGATCCACACGGCCTGAGCTTGCGATGTTGTTTTTGACCGTGCCGATCTATGCTGCTGTTACGCAAGGCGGCGGCGGCATGCGTTATCTCGCATATATGCAGCCCACTCTTCTCCTCTATTTTCTAGTCGGTGCCGAACCAATCTGGAAGCTGCTTCAGAAGCGTTTGGGAGGCGCTTTGCCCTATCTTGCGACGGCCGCAGCCGCATCGACAGCCATTGTGACGGTAGCGAGCCTCGGCACTTCGGTGATGGCGAGCCCCGTGAAGAACGTACGCGATTTTGTGCGCTTTTTTTCCCAGCTCGATCATGACTATTCGGAAACACGCAAAGCGATCGATGCTGTTGCTGGTCCGCATACCAGATTCCTTGATCTAGTTGTCGGAAACGAGCGCTGGAACCCGATAGCGGGTGTGACCTATATCCGTCCGGACCTTGCTACAAGCATGATCTGCCACGGATACATGGTCTACGCTGAACTGGATTGCGACAGGCGCAATTGTCCGTCGATCAAGCAAACAGCCGATGAGTCGCTACATCAGGTGCTGACCTCCCAGCCCTTGAACCTCGTCACGGTCTATGAGGAGCACACCGAGGCGTCGGAGGCTATGATCAAACGGCTCGAGCTGCGGAATCCCTCCACAGCCTGCCGCGCCGAATAGGCGAGGCCAGCCGGGGAATTATGCCTAGCGACTGCCGCCCCGTTCCACTACGCTAAGTGCCCATGGTCGGGATCGGTAGGAGATCATGAGCGCACTTCAGGCGGCAACGGACACTCGCTTCGAGCAGGCCGAGACTCTACCGAAACTCTCAATCGTCATGCCTTGCTTGAACGAAGCAAAGACGCTGCCTCTTTGCATCGAGGAGGCCAAGGCGGCCATTCTTCGGCTCGGAATCCGTTGCGAGATCATTGTCGCGGACAATGGCAGCACCGACGGCTCGATCGCCCTCGCCGAGGCTGCTGGTGCACGCGTCATCAGGGTTACCGAGCGAGGCTATGGCGCGGCGCTCGCCGGCGGCATTCGCGCAGCACGGGCGCCCTATGTCGTCTTCGCCGATTGCGATGGCAGCTACGATTTCGGCGAGTCGGGCCGGCTCCTTGCGAAGCTGGAGCAAGGAGCCGACCTCGTGATTGGGACGCGCTTTCCATCTGCCGGCGGGCGGATTGCACCAGGCGCAATGCCATGGCTCCACCGTTTCGTCGGCACGCCGGCTCTCACCTTACTATTTCGGCTGCTTTATGGCGTGCGCATTACTGACATCAACGCAGGCATGCGCGGCATTCGCGTCCAATCCTTCAACGCTTTGCGCATCGCCGCCACCGGCATGGAATTCAGCAGCGAAGTTCCCCTGCAGATGAATATACGCGGCTTCAGGATTGAGGAGGCGCCCATTACGCTGCGCAAGGATGGCCGAGACCGCCCGCCGCATCTGCGCACATGGCGCGACGGCTGGCGACATCTTTGCATCCTTCTGCTCTACAGCCCGCGCGTGTTATTCCTGCTTCCTGGAGCTATCCTCGCGCTCCTTGGAACGGCGCTTCTCATCGCACTGGCCCCGGGTGTTTTAAGACTTGGCGACGTAACTCTTGCAACCAACAGCCGCATCGTTGCGTCGTTGATGACGCTTGTAGGCACACAGATTCTGATGCTCGGCGCTTTCGCAAAGTACGTTGCGCATGGGCGAGGATTCATAGAGTCGCGCTTGCGGTTCTTGCAAACCTTCCGCGTCTTTTTTGGCAGATGGGCAATTCCTCTAGGAACCTGCCTCGTATTGGCCGGGACTGCGATTGTCGCACATATCTTCATCTCCTGGCAGGAGACCGGCTTTGGGCAATTCATTGCGGAGCGCGCTGACCGCTTCCTTGCACCTGCGGCAACGCTGACGGTTATCGGGCTTCAACTGATCGTTGGAGCGTTCTTCGCGATGCTTCTCGATATAGTCGCGCGAGACTAGGAAGATGCCTGCAGCGCTCCGTCAACCTACGTTCCTGTATGTCGGAGGCAGTAAAGC
>JBAQHC010000178.1:0-12948 GCA_049288095.1 Alphaproteobacteria bacterium
GCCCCAATATGTTCAGAGCCGCGAAGCCCCAAGCGATGATGAAGATGACGTTCGAGAGAAGCGGATTACGGACAATCCGGGCGCAGCCGCGGATCACCGCCCAGGCGCCGACAAGATTGACCGCGATCTTGAGGAAGTGACGCGCGAGATGGGCCTGCGTCGCGATATTGAGGATCACCCACAAGAAGAGGAACCAGAGGCCCGAGACCGCGATCGCGCTCAACACGCTTATGAGCAGGCTTTGCGCTCCGGGGAGCGTCTTGCTGGCTGGAATACGGGCGAGCATCCGCCGCAGTTTCGGGCCGATGCCAAAGGACAAAAGGCACGACGAGGTGATCGCCCCCGCCTGCCAAAGAAACTTCGCCGAAGTGAGATAGTGCTCCGCGATCGCATAGAGAGCCATGCCCCGATGCTCGAGGCCATTGAAATCAATGAGGTGATCCATCGCCGTCCCTGCTTCGCGCCTCACGCCAGCGCAAAGTTATGCCTCTCGATTGCAGGGCAACCAAGGGAGCGAATGTGTTCTCAATGCGGCAGATGCCGGGGAATGGTCATCCTTCGACAGGCCCAGGATGACGGACCGTCATGGTGAGCCCTGAGCTTGTCGAAGGGTCGAACCATGACCTTCTGGCTTTACCAACAAAGTTCGGCCGGCGAGCGCTCGAGGGAGATGAGGCACATCGCCGGCCGTCGCTTGTGCCGCTTGGAGGAGGAGGGCGGCACCGGCGAACCCGGAATTGCTCAGAGAACTGCTGGTGCGCGCGTACCCGCGTCGATCGGATTGCTTTCGATCGTCACCGCGCTGGCAGAGACAGCACGATGCGTTTTCGCCTCTGCGGTGGGCTTTATCGGGCCGACCGCAGGGACAGCAGCTTTAGTCTTAATCGAAGCCGTAACGCCCGTAGCAACAGCGGGGACGGCAGGCTGACGCGAGCGCGTTGCCGTTTGCGGCTTGGCCGGTGCAGTGGCATTCGCCTCCTGTTCCGGCTGGACACTCGCGACCGAAGCCGGCGCGGACTGCTCGGCGGCCTTCGCCACGCGTTGAGTGCCTAGTTTGGAGGTTGTCTTAGCCTCCTTCTTCTGTGCGGGAGGCACAAGATCATCGCTATTGCCGGCTGTAGCTGCCTCCGCTGCCGCTTCAGCCCGTGTCATTGGTAGGTCCGTGAGCGAAGCGTGCTTTGCCTTTGCAGCGGACTTAGGCGACGGCTTCGTCTCTTTCGCCTCGATCCTCTCGGGCTTCGCCGGCGCCAAAATTTCAGCGAGGTCCTCGTCGGTCGGTGCCTTGGCTTCGGCAGGCGATGACGATTTCGCCGGCTCGACCCTCGCAACCACAACAGGCTTCACACCGGCAAGGCCAAGCACGGGCTTCCCGGCGGCATGCGCTTTGCGCGGCTCAATATTGCGTGCCGCGGCCTGCGCCTCATCCTTGGCGCTCGCATTCGCTGCCGATGCTTGCGGCTCAGAAGCGCTTTGCTTTGCCGATGCAACGGGCTGCGACGCCGGCTTCGATTGCGCGGCGTCAAAGGGGCCAATCGTGGTCGGTGTGGGCTGAGCGGTCGGCCTCGTCATGGCTCCGGACTTTTCCGCCGGCGCATCGAGATTGCGCATCGCGCCGTAATATTTGAGGTTGCTCGAAACGGCATCCTCATCCAGATCCATGCGGCCGAAATGCGCGGCCTGGCTGGGATTGCCGGCAAGGCCATAAACCAGCGCGAGATTCTGTCTTATGCGGTCATCCGAATCCGGCACTTGAGCCAAGCTGTTCAAGATGTCGACCGCTTCGTCGTATTTGCCGGCGAATGCCAGCGACAGCGCATAGTTGCTACGCACTTTGATGTTCGAAGGCTCCTTTTCGAGGATCGCCAGATAGATCTTCTGCGCCTCGGCATGGCGTCCAAGCTGATCGAGCGCAACGCCCTGGCCATTCCTCGCCGCGACGTCGCTCGGACGCATTTGCGCCGCGCGATCGAAGGCGTGGAGCGCGTCGGCCGGCTGGCGGAGCGCGAGATAGACGCGGCCAATGCCGGTGAGCCCTTCATAGGTCGCGTTGATTGTGTTGGCGCCTTCATAAGCGCGCGCCGCTTCCTGAGGCGCGTTCGCGGCGAGAAGCGCAGCACCAAGCTTGAGGCGCGGCTCAAGCGAGATCGGATATTCGCGCGCGAGATCGCGGTACATACGGATCGCGCTCGCACTATCACCCGCGGCCAAGGAGGCATCGGCCAGGCCGAGCTTCTCATCAAAGGCGCTCTTGGCAGCGGGGCGCGCCGCCGTGAACGCGTTGTCCTCGTGGGGGGCGGACAAGCTACCGCAGCCTTGAAGGCTGAGAGCCAGAGCGATCGCGGTCGCCGAAAGTAACTGCTTGTACATGGGGCTGCTCCGGTCCTTCTTGACCCTAGTGGTGATGCATCAATTTCAAGACTTGCGAGACTGCCGGGCCGGCAATGACCATGAACACGGCCGGCAACATGCAGCAGATGAGCGGTATGGTCATCATCGCGGGCAAACGCGCCGCCTTCTCTTCGACGGCAAGCATGCGGGCGTTTCTGCTCTCGGTTGCGAGAATGCGAAGCGAGTGAGCGAGCGAAGTGCCGTAGCGCAGCGTTTGAACGAGCGTCGCCATGAGGCTCTTCACTTCACGGTATTGGTTGCGGTCCGCGAAATTCTGAAGGGCCATCTCACGCTTCGGCAGGATGCGCATTTCGTGCGACATGAGCGCCATCTCGCGGCTGAGCTCCGGCGCCGAAAGACGCAGCTCGCGTGCCACGCGTTCGACCGTCGGGTCGAGGCTCAAGCCGGCTTCCGTACAAATAACCATCAGATCCAAGGCATCGGGCAGATTGCGCAGGATGGCAATTTGTCGGTGCGTGATCATCCGCTTGAGAGCAACATCGGGGATGAGGCTGCCGAAGATCATGCCGCCGAGCATGGCGGCGATGCGCAAGAAGCCCTTGTCAGCGAACAGGTGAAGCCAAACGACGACACCGAACGCGATAGCAACGCCGAGCGCGGCGCAGGCGATCTTTGCAGCAATGAAAACGCCGAGCGCATCGTCGCGGCGAAGGCCTGCGCGCAAGAGCTCCTCTTTGAGCTTTTCGCGATCTTTCCCGCCAAGCACCGGCAGGCGGCTGATGAGCTCTGAAATGCCGATGAGAAAGTCATCGACGGCCGCGTTTGCGCCGCTCTCGCCAAGCTCGCCGACAGGCGCCATGGTCGTCGCGTTGTAGCGAGAACTGGGTGCGCGGCCTTCGCGCAGTGCTTCGAGATCCTTGAGGCGGCCGGAAGCGCTGGTCGTGCGACGTGAGCCTCTTGCGAGCAGCATTGCGCCGAGCACTACGGCCGTCAGCACGATAGCGGCCGGCAACGTGCCGGAGGTGATGAGCGAGGTGAGCGTTTCGTTCATCCTCAGACCTCCAGATTGACCAAGCGGCTCATGATGATCGATCCGATGATCACCAACGAAACAGCGATGCCGAGAAATATCTGGGCGACGTCGTCCGTGAAGAGCAGCGTCACGTAACCGCGATTGAGGAAGTAGAGCGCAGTAACAACGAGAACGGGCAGACCGCCGATCACCTTGGACGTGAACTTGCCTTCCGCCGTGAGCGCCTTCACCTTAAGGCGCATTTCCTTGCGCTTGCGCAACAGCGCCGAGAGATTGTCGAGCGTCTCGGCTAAATTGCCGCCAGTTTCGCGTTGAAGCATCAAAGTGACTGCGAAAAAGTTGAAGTCGTTGATACCGACGCGCTCAGCCGCGTCCGAGAGGGCCTTATTGGGCGGCACACCAATCGCAACTTCTTGCGCAATGCGCGCAAACTCGCCGCCCAGCGGATCGGGCAATTCGCGCCCGGCCGTTGCAATTGATTCCGACGTCGGAATGCCAGCCTTGACCGCGCGCACAACAAGATCGATCGCGTCCGGAAATGAATCGAGAAACTGCTGGCGCCGCTTATCGGCCTTCATCTTGATGTAGGTGCTCGGCACGAAATACGCCGTGAGCAGCGCGACGAAGACGTTGAGCATGGGCGGCAGGGAAAGCGCCTTTAGGCCGATCAGAACGGAGGCGGCGCCGGAAACTAGTGCGATCAACAAGACAAACTTAAGTGCTTTGAGGCCACCGACCGGACGCAGCACTCTGCTTAGCCACCTCTTGACCCCTCCCACGAATCCTTTTTGCCGCTCCTCTTCCAGCTGTCGGAAGAGGTCATCCGTATCGACGGCAGGCTCTTCTTTTGTCTGAGCGCCCACATCGGTGAGCTCGACCATGCGCGCGCCAACCAGCTTGCGGCGCTTGCCGGCATTGATGCGCAAATAGAGCGAATAGCCGGCGACAAACAGCAGCACGGCCGCGAGGATGGCAACGAAATCAGCGCTCATCTCTCCTCCTCCCTCGGCCTCGTCTACGACAACGCGGTTCTGAGGGCGCTTTCGTAGCCGTAATAGGCAGCGCGATCCCAGAAATCCGGACGGGCGCCGGTGTAGCGGAATTCGCCTTGCAATCCGCCGTCACGGCTCTCGCCGGTCGTGTGGAACTCAAAGAGGTCTTGCATCACGATGACATCGGATTCGAGGCCGACGACCTCGCTCATCTGAATGATGCGGCGTTTGCCATCGCGCATGCGCTCGGTTTGCACGATGATATCGACAGCGGAGACGATTTGCTGGCGAATGGCCTTCGAAGGTAAATTGGCGGTCGCCATCATCACCATGTTCTCGATGCGGATGACTGCATCGCGCGGATTGTTGGCGTGCACGGTCGACATCGATCCGGCATGACCGGTATTCATCGCCTGCAGCATGTCGAAGGCCTCGGCGCCGCGGCACTCGCCGATGATGATGCGGTCGGGGCGCATGCGCAGCGCGTTCTTCACAAGATCGCGTTGAGTAACCTCGCCCGTGCCTTCGATACTTGGCGGGCGGGTTTCGAGGCGGACAACATGGGGCTGCTGCAGCGACAATTCGGCGGCATCCTCGATGGTGATGACGCGCTCGCCGTGGCCGATATTGCGCGAAAGCGCATTGAGCAAGGTCGTCTTGCCAGAACCCGTACCGCCCGAGACCAGGATGTTTAAACGGCTCGCTGCCGCGATCTCCAAGATGCGCGCCATGGAATGCGAGAGATTTTGGCTGTTCGCCATCCAATCGAGCGTGACGCCGCGCGTGTTGAAGCGGCGAATGGAGATTGAGGCACCATCGAGCGCAAGCGGCGGAACGATGACGTTGACGCGGCTGCCATCCAGCAGGCGCGCATCGACCATCGGGCTCGACTCATCGACGCGGCGCCCAACTGAAGCCGCGATGCGCTGAGCGACGTTTACGACATGCGCCTCGTCGCGAAACTTAAGGCCAGTGAGCTCCAAGCGGCCATGGCGCTCGGCAAAGATCTTGTACGGCCCGTTAACAAGGATATCGGTGACAGCTGGGTCGTTGAGCAAAGGCTCGATCGGCCCTACGCCAACCATATCGTCGAGCAGGTCGGTTGCGATCGCAGTCTGCTCTTTTTCATTGAGCTGCAACCGGCCTTCGGAGGCAATCTCCGATACCTTGCGCATGACTTCCGCGCGCAGGCGATTGCGCGGCATTCTGAGCGCCGCGCCCGGGTCGATCGACTTGAAGAGGCGCTCGCGAATGATGTCTTGCGCAAGCTGCGCGGCTTCGGAGCCGTCACGCTCGGGCGCGGCGGCATCAGGCGCCGGCGAGATGTCGGCGGGCGACGGCGGCAGCGCCTTGGCACCGTTAGCGACTGGCGCTTCCGACTTTTCAGCAGAGGGTGGTTTGCGTCCGAACATTTACGCCTGACTCCGACTTACTGCTTTGGCGGCTGTTGCGCGTTGCCAAGATCGCTCTTGAACGCTGTTCCGGCGCCATTCGCGGTGCCGTTCTCGAAAGCGCTCAATGGCGTCGGCGCGGGAAGCTCCGGCTCGTTGCCGCGATCGCCGAGCGTGATGAGATTCGCCTGGCCGCTTTGGAACGGCGAGGTTGCTTTCTTCATCAGCCGTTGCAGCAACGTCGTCTTCGTGCGCGGCCGGCCCGAAAGCTCTTGCACCAGGTCGGTGAAGGCATCGGTGACCGGCGAAGGTTTGGCGGCAACGAGTTCGCCAGCGTTTTCAGCCGTGACAAATAGGCTCTTGCCGAACGGAATCGTCACATCAATGCGGTGATTGAGTGCTTTCTCGATCTCCTCGATCGAAAGATCGCCGTCCGACTGGGGCCAGCGGCGGTTGAGCACCAAAATGGTCTGCCGGCCGACCTCCTCATGGCCGAGGGACTTCAGCAGGCGAATAGTATGGCGCATCGAGGCGAGCGTCGGATCGAGCACAAGAATGCGCACCGCCGCCATCTTCAAGACGTGCAGATGCTCGGTGCCCGCGCCATCCGGCACGTCGACCATGACATAGTGGAACTGCTTCGCGAGTTGACCGACGAGCTCGTCATACGCTTTGGTCTCGAAACTCACCTTGTAATCGAGCGGCTCTTCGCACGATAAAAGCGCAAGGCGCGAATTGACGTTGGTGAGAGTCCGCTCGATGAAGAGCTGATCGACGCGGTGAATATTCTCGAGCGCTTCGCGTAAGCCAGGCGTCGCGCGCTGATCGAGCGCAAGGCTAAGCGAGCCGTAGTTGAAGTCGAGATCCAAGAGTGCAACGCGCCGCCCGACTTTCTCAGAAAGCAACCAAGCGAGGTTGGCCGCAACTGTGGTCGCGCCCGCGCCACCACGGACGCCGGTCACTGCAACGATCTTACCGAGACGGCCGCGCAGATTGACGCTGTGCGCACCCTGGCGGACAGTTTCGATCGAACGGCGCAGAAGCTCACGCGTTATCGGCTTTGCAAGATA
Source organism: Alphaproteobacteria bacterium (assembly GCA_049288095.1). Taxonomy (GTDB): domain Bacteria; phylum Pseudomonadota; class Alphaproteobacteria; order CAWBKL01; family CAWBKL01; genus CAWBKL01. The sequence goes on from JBAQHC010000178.1 coordinate 6,836, forward strand.
GTCCGACACGCCGATCTGCATGAGGTCGCGGAAGAGGCCGATGTCGTTGTGAGCTCCGATGACGATGACCTCAACGCCCGGTTCGCAAGCCTCTGCGAGGGCGTTGATGTCGGAGATCGGAAGCTCCGAACGCGAGATATCGACAATGATGATCCGAGGTGACGGATTCGAGGTGAGATAAGTGATTGCCGCGCCGACATCGCCACGCTTGACGCCGGCGCCATCGAACCCGAGATCCTCAAAGACCGCAGCCGCGATCATCTCGCTCTCCGCGTCGTTAACGAACGCGGCGATCTGCGAATTTCCCTTATTCCTGTCCGACTTGGACATAAGCTGAACCTCCTCCAACCCGGCCCTATTTCATGCCAGTCATGGTCGCTGACTGCGTCTGTTCGTCGATCGACTTCACCTGATCAGTCTCATAACGATTGACGGCCCCCGCCGAATGCGCGCCATTCGCGGCGCCGACGTCGCGGCCGCGCGCAAGGTCACGCGGATCGGCAACCTGAAGCGCAAGCGCCGTCGCCGTCGCGCAGCCAAAGTTCGATGTATTGAGATTTTGATTGCCCAACGGGTCTTCGGGCACGCTCTGATCCGGGCAGCTCGGCGTCACCGCGACATAGCGCTTTGCAATGATTTCGACGTCGGCCAGCTTGCCCTGATATTCGGTGCCGACCTCGGCGAGCCGGACGACCTTCTTGGGGTCGGCGCCGCGTGCAACGAGCTCTTTCTCAACCGGCGCGAGCGACTTCAGGGCCACATCGCGGTGCGTGCGGCGAATGGAGAACTCGACATTCCGCAAATCGCCGAGATGCGAAAGATAATCGTCAAAACCTTCCCTCTCGCCCGCTGGCAGCGCCTTGCCACGCTTATTCAGCTTGACGACATAACCGTCCGAAGCGACACGCACGCTAACTTGCTTGGGCGAGTCCGAGGGTGAATAGGGCGCAACGCACGCACTCGTCATCAGCACTGCAGCGAGGAGCGAAAGAGCTTTACGAGAAATCATGTTGGTTATCCTTTCGCGGCGCTCAGTAGTAGAAGCCGGCATTGCCGATGAGACTCTGACCGCCAGCGCCGACGGCACCTTTAGAGCCTTCCGGCTTCTGCGGCACGGCGAGGTGCTGACCGAAATCGCGGCCAAGCTCGGTTGAAGGCGCAAATTGATCGACCGGCGTCGGAATCTGGCTTTGCGCAACCTTGATCGGCTGAACGATGTAAGGCGTCACGATGATAATGAGCTCGTCTTCCTGGCGCTGAAGCTCGCTCTCCTGGAAGAACGGACCAAGGACCGGGAGATTGCCGATGCCCGGAAGCTTCGACATCGCGCTTGTCGTGCGGTTGTCCATGAGACCGGCGATCGCGAAGCTCTGGCCGCTCGCAAGCTCAACCGTCGTCTCGGCCCGGCGCACCTGAAGGCCCGGGATGATGATGTCGGCGGATTTGAACGAGAACTGATTGGAGATCTGGCTGACCTCCGGCTTCACTTTGAGCGAAATTCGGTCCGCCGAGAGAACCGTGGGCGTGAAGTTCAAGCTTACGCCGAACTGCTTGAACTCGACTGTGATCATCGCGATGCCGTTGTTGTTTGCGGGCGTATCTGCGACCGGGATTGGAAACTCGCCGCCGGCTAGGAAGCTCGCCGTTTCGCCCGAGACCGCGGTGAGATTGGGTTCCGCAAGCGTCGTGACGATGCCCTGCTGCGCAAGTGCATCGATCAACGTCGTGACGTTGAAATGACCCTTCGTCAGAGCGCCTCTGATAACGTCCGGATTGGCGATGTTGCCAGGCTGAAGCGCCTCAATACCCAGCTGGAAGGTGCCGTCGTTGAAGAGGCCATTCCAGTTAAAACCGAGCTGCTTGGCGACATTGCGGTTCATCTCGGCAATGCGCACGCGCAAATTCACCTGGTTCGGCGTGTTGAGCGAAACCTGATTGATGACCTTGTCGCCGCTGCCGAGGAACGCTTGCACGAGCTCTACAGCGTGCTGCACATCCGATTCAGAGGAAGCCTCGCCGCCGAGCACAACACCGCCCGGGACGGAATGAACCGTGATCTTGCTGTTGGGCAGCTCCTGATTGTAGATCGCCTTGATGGCGCCCGAGTCGTATGTGACGTCGATGCTCGCCGCGAGCACGGCTTCGCCGGCCTGGTTGAGCGCATAGAGATTGGTACGACCCGATTTCTTGCCGAGAATGTAGATCGATGTTGGCGACGGCACCTGCACGTCGGCGACTTCCGGATCGGCAACGAACACATTGGTCGCCGGCGAAGGCAGGCGGATCAAGCGGCCGCCATGCACAGAGATCGCGAATGATTCATCGATGTGTTCGGCCTTGGACTTTTCCTGCGCTGGCGCGCTCGGCTGTGCCTGCGCCGCCTGCGCTTTGTGAGGCGTCGCAAAGCCCGTGAGAAATGCGGCTGAGCAGATCAGCACGCTTCTCGGATGGCTCTTGATGAAGTCCCGTAAGGCTTTCATGTATCACTCCTCCAGTGCAGCTTTCGCTGCATAAGTCCCCTCAGCGGCCCGCCGAGCCCGCCGAGCCGCGCATGACCGCAACGCCACCCATCCCGCCCAGGGCGTGTGAGACGTCGTTCGCGTATGTCGGGCGATCCGGCTTCGAAAGATCGGCATCTGACGTTGCCAGCTTGTCCTCTTGCTCGTCCGAAGCAGTCGAGGAGAGGCTCCGCAACGCGAGCTTGATGTCGCCCATCGACGCGGCAACGGTGATCGCCTCGGCTTCGCGCGGGGTGACTTCGAGCGTGACCGTATGCGGACGCTCATCGACATCCTTTGAGTCTTGTGGCGCGCTCATATCCTTACCGACCGCGAGCACGCGGACAGCGCGCGCAATCGTTTCGCCGACATGCGAATGGCCCGCGGCGCCATCCCCGCTCAAATTCTGCGTGAGAATGAGATCGACGCGATCGCCCGGCAGCACGAGGCCCGAATTAGCCGAAACGGAGTCGACGGCGACCGAGATGGCGCGCATGCCCGGCGTCAACACCGCGGCGGCAAAGCCGCGCTCGCCAGGACGCACGAGCTTTGCCATCAATATCGGCTCGCCCTTGTTGATTTTCTCGCGCACGACGGCGCCCTGAATGTCGCTCGGCTGAACCGTGCCGACCTTCAATTGATCCGGCAGGATTGCCGCTTGGGGCCAATCGCGTGCTTCGAAATCGGCTTGATCGACAAACGAGCCGACATCCAAGTTCTGACGCGCGACCCAAATCTGCGGAAGATTGGTTTCAACCGGAGCGCTGCGCGACACGTTCGTCGCAGTGCGCTGCGCGGGCGCGACGAGCGATCGCACGACGAGGCCGACAAGCGCGGCAAGCGCAACGAGCGCAACTATGGTGAACAGATTTTGCAGACGCATTCGGTTGACCCTCGCCAGATCGCCGGCAATTGTTTCAAAAAATCCCAAATGGATGTTTGCAAGCGACGGGCCACGCGCGATACGCGATTCCCGCGCCCCACCCAATGGGCACCATGCGCGCTCTTATGCTTTACGCCTGGTTGCGATCGACTATGGTCGAAGAGGAGTTAAAAAAATGAACGCATCCGCTCTACACGCGGGCAACAAACGCTTAACCGAGTTTGGAACCGCTCTCTGAGCGTTATGGGGCTTTCGCGTTCGCGTCAGCGATTGCGCGCGTGATCGTGGTAAAGGTCTTGTTAAGCTCGATACCGAGATTGCCGAGCGCGACGATGATAGCGACGGCCGTAAGCGAGGCGATCATGCCGTATTCCATCGCCGTAACGGCGCTCTCATCGGCAAGGAAAGATGAAATGTAAGCCTTCATGGCCACGGCACGCGCGATGCGCCCTTAATCATTGCCGCTGCAAGAGCTTTTACAGGGCCGCACGCAGCTGACACCACTCGTCAAAAATGTAACCCGAACCCGGATTGTTCAAGCCATCGAGAGACGCGACTGTTTCGCCGTGACACGTCCTAAACGTCGCATTTCAATTCCCTAACGGCGAAATCTCGGATTGGGACTCGCGAGCCGCGCCTCAAGTTGATCTTCACGCGCGCAAGCGAGCGCCCTTTCCTTCCGTGGCCGGAGCATCGGTTAACCAATTATTTCTTGCCGCCGGAGTCCCATTCGGCTCTTATCACCCTCTTCCAGTTCCACGGGGTCATTTATGGGGTCGAAGGCGCAGGGCGCCGGTATCAGAGCCGGCGGCGATGAAGTCATCATCCAGGGTGATGCGATCGAGACGATGCGGCAGTTGCCGGCAGAGTCCGTCGATCTCGTCTTCGCCGATCCGCCCTACAATCTTCAGCTGGAAGGCGAGCTCCTGCGGCCCGATCAAAGCCGCGTCGACGGCGTTGAAGAAGACTGGGACCGTTTTTCGAGCTTTGCCGATTACGACAAGTTCACCCGCGATTGGCTTTCAGCGGCCAAGCGCCTCTTGAAGCCCGAAGGCACGCTTTGGGTGATCGGCAGCTATCACAACATCTTCCGCGTCGGCACGATCCTGCAGGATCTCGGCTTTTGGGTGCTCAACGACATCGTCTGGCGCAAGACCAACCCAATGCCGAATTTCCGCGGCCGACGATTTACCAATGCGCACGAGACGATGATCTGGGCGACGCGCGACGCCGGCCAGAAGCGCTACACTTTTAATTACGATGCGCTCAAGTCGCTAAACGAAGGCTTGCAGATGCGTTCGGACTGGATGCTGCCATTGTGCACGGGCGCAGAGCGCTTGAAAGATGGTAAAGGCGCAAAGACGCATCCAACCCAAAAACCAGAAGGCCTCCTCCACCGCGTGCTGATCGCATCTTCTAAAGAAGGCGATGTCGTGCTCGATCCGTTTTTCGGAACGGGAACGACGGGCGCAGTCGCCAAGCGCTTGCGCCGCCGTTTCATCGGCATCGAGCGCCAGGCCGATTACATCGCAGCGGCGCGTACCCGCATTGCGGAGGTGACCCCGCTCGCGGAGGACGAGATTGCGATTACGCGCTCCAAGCGCGCAGAGGTGCGTATTCCGTTCGGCACCTTGATCGAGCACGGCTTGCTGAAACCCGGCGATATTTTGGTAAGCGCGGATGAGCGCCATGCTGCGCGCGTGCGCGCCGACGGCAGCCTGAGCGTTGATGGCGCGAGTGGCGCGGCCACTGGCTCAATTCACCAAATCGCCGCGCATGTGCAGGGACTCGATGCCTGCAACGGCTGGGCTTATTGGTGTGTCAAAACGAAAGGCCGCCCGGTTCCAATCGATCAACTACGGCAGAAAATTCGCGCCGCGCTTGTGCCAGCATAGCCCCATAGATCCCACCGCGCGACAAGCGGCTACTGTGCATGGGGTTTGTTTTTCGACTTTGTTGTCACGCTCTTTCCTAATCCCCTCTCCCTCAAGGGGAGAGGGGTTGAATCAAAGACTCTTTGTTTGCTGCCCCACCCTCTCCCGGATCGCTACGTCGCTTCGCTCCAAGCGATCCGGCCTCTCCCCTCAAGGGACAGGCGATTACTCTCTGAGGCCGAGCGCGATGATCTTCTTCATCACGCTTGGCAGCGCGAGATCATTTAGCTTTGCCGGATCGGCCCAGTCGCCCTCAAACGCAAAGCCGGGCTGCATGATCGTCGCGTAGACGTCGAGCTCCAAGTGAAAATGCGTGAAAGTATGGTCCACCCGGCCCGCGCGCTTCTTCCACTCGGCTTCGAAGGGGGCATGCGCCAAGACCGATTTGCGCGGCCAAGCCTCCGCCCGCCACGGCGTTGACGGCACTTCCAGCATGCCGCCGAGTAGACCCTTGTCGGCGCGCCGCCTGAGCAGGATGAAGCCGCGGCTGTCGCGCGCAAAGAATGCCACCCCACGCCGCACCGGGCGCTCGGCTTTCTCGGCGCGGCGTGGCAACACTTCTGTCAACCCCTCGCGGCGCGCGAGGCATTGCTCCGTCCACGGACAAAGCACGCAAGCGGGCCGCTTGGGCGTGCAGATGGTGGCACCTAGATCCATCATGGCTTGAGCAAAATCGCCCGCGCGGACCTCCGGCACGAGCGAGGCTGTTAGCGATTTGATTTCGGCCTTGGCATCGGGCAGCGGCGTTTGAACGGCAAACAAGCGCGCGATCACGCGCTCGACATTGCCGTCGACCAC
>JBAQHC010000179.1:0-2622 GCA_049288095.1 Alphaproteobacteria bacterium
ATCCAAAAGCATGCGTTCGGGCGCTTCGAGGCACTCTTTGACGCGCACGAGGAAGGTGACGGCTTCTCTGCCGTCGACCAAACGATGATCGTAGGAGAGCGCGATATACATCATCGGCCGGATGACGACCTGACCTTTGAGCGCGATCGGCCGCTCTTGAATTTTGTGCATGCCCAAAATGCCGGATTGCGGCGCATTCAAGATCGGCGTCGACATCAGCGAGCCGAATACGCCGCCATTGGTGATTGTGAAGGTGCCGCCCTGCAGCTCTTCAATCTTCAAGGCACCCTCGCGGGCACGCATGCCGAAATCGTGGATTTCGCGCTCGATCTCAGCGAGCGACTTGAGGTCCGCATCGCGCACGACCGGCACGACCAGGCCTCTCTCGGTCGAAACCGCAACACCGATGTCGTAGTGGTTCTTGTAGACGATGTCGGTGCCGTCGATTTCGGCGTTGACCGCCGGGATGTCTTTGAGCGCAACAATGCAGGCTTTCACGAAGAAGCTCATGAAGCCGAGCTTCACTTGGTGCTTCTTCTCGAAAATGTCCTTGTATTGCGCGCGCGTGCCTATCACCGCGGACATATCGACCTCGTTGAAGGTCGTCAGCATTGCTGCGGTGTCTTGCGCTTCTTTCAAGCGCGTGGCGATGGTTTGGCGAAGGCGCGTCATGCGCACGCGCTCTTCGCGCGGCTGCCCCTCACCCCCACCCTCTCCCCGCAAGCGGGGCGAGGGGGCTGGAGCCGAAGGCGCCTCGGCCATTTTCTCGAGTGCTGCGAGCGCATCTGCCTTGGTCAAACGGCCATCCTTGCCGGTGCCGGCGATCTTTGCGGTGTCGAGACCGGATTCGGCGGCAATGCGGCGCACCGAGGGCGGGATCACTTGTTCCGTAGGCGGAGCAGCCGGCTTCGGCGCGGCGGGTGCGGGAGCCGCAGCGGGCTTCGGCTGAGCTTGGGGTGCGGGTTTCGCCGCAGCAGCCGGTGCTGCCGGCTTCGCAGCTTCGGAGCCGTTCGTCTTCGCTTTGATCGCGCCTGCAGCGCCATCGGCAATCGATGCCAGGAGCGCGCCGACTTCCACCGTATCGCCGGTCTTCACTTTGATCGCGGAAAGCACGCCCGCGGAGGGCGCAGGCACTTCGATCGTCACCTTGTCGGTTTCGAGCTCGACGAGCGGCTCGTCGGCTTTCACCGCATCGCCCTCTTTCTTGAACCATTGGCCGATCGTTGCCTCGGTAACGGATTCACCGAGCGTCGGCACGCGGATCTCAGTCGCCATAACCAGTTCCTTGCCACTCGTCCTTCGACAGGCTCAGGATGAGGAGTGAATAACTGAACCCTCATGGTGAGCTTGTCGAACCATGAGGGCGTCGAGTGAGTTACGAGAACGCCTCGTCCATGAATGATTTCAGCTCAGCAAGATGCTTGCTCATGAGGCCGGTTGCCGTCGCCGCGCTCGCCGGACGTCCAGCATAACGCGCCCTCAGGCCCGCACGGCCGATCTGCGCCATCACCCACTCGATGTTCGGTTCCATGAAAAACCAGGCGCCCATATTTTTCGGCTCTTCCTGGCACCAGACGATTTCCGCATTCGGAAAGCGCTGCAATTCCTTCGATAGCGACTTCACCGGGAACGGATAGAACTGTTCGACTCTGATGATCTGAATGTCATTGATGCCGCGCAGCTCGCGCTCCTCGTAAAGATCGTAATAGACCTTGCCCGAGCAGAGGATCACACGGCGAATCTTATTGTCGGGAACGAGCTTGATCTTGCTGTCGCTTCTGAGCTCCGCATCGTCCCACAGCACGCGATGGAACGAGGAGCCAGGCCCCATCTCCTTGAGCGAGGAGACGCAGCGCTTGTGACGCAGCAGCGATTTCGGCGTCATCAAGATCAGCGGCTTGCGGAAGTCGCGGTGAATCTGCCGGCGCAAAATGTGGAAATAGTTCGCGGGCGTCGAGCAATTGGCGACTTGCATGTTGTCTTGCGCGCACATTTGCAAATAGCGCTCGAGGCGTGCGGAGGAATGCTCAGGGCCTTGGCCCTCATAGCCATGCGGCAGCAACATCACGAGGCCCGACATGCGCAGCCATTTGAGCTCGCCCGACGAAATGAATTGATCGATCATGATCTGCGCGCCATTGGCGAAGTCGCCGAACTGCGCTTCCCACAGAACAAGCGCGCTCGGCTCAGCAAGGCTGTAGCCATATTCGTAGCCGAGAACGGCATATTCGGAGAGCATCGAATCGACGACTTCGAATTCCGCTTGCTTTTCGGCGATGTGGTTGAGCGGCGTGTAGCGGTTTTCCGATTCCTGATCGATGAATTGCGAATGGCGCTGCGAAAAGGTGCCGCGCGAAGAATCCTGCCCCGAGAGGCGCACCGGACGGCCTTCCAAGAGGAGCGTGCCGAAGGCCAGCGCTTCGGCGGTCGCCCAATCGAGCCCTTCGCCGGTTGCGAACATCTCTTCCTTAGCCTTCAAGACACGCTGAAGCGTGCGATGAATCTTGAAGTTCTCAGGATATGACGTGAGCGCCTTACCAACCTGCTTGAGCAGGGGCATTTCAACCGCGGTCGATCCACGGCGATCTTCGTCCTTCGGGCGAGACAAGTTTGACCAACGGC
>JBAQHC010000180.1:0-1526 GCA_049288095.1 Alphaproteobacteria bacterium
CCCCCAATACGATCCGTGCCCGCCACACCAACTTCTGCGGCGTATTCCGGTCACGCACCAGACCTTCCAACCGCTCACGATCAGCATCGCTGATCGATATCCGTTCGATCTTTCTCATCGGCGCAGACTCGCAGGTCCGCACCGATTTGTGAATCCTTTGTCAGGGACAGAACACTAGACTAGGTCAGCGTTTCCGAAGTTCGAATCATATCATGCGGCCTTGTCGAGCTTGTAGGTCCATGTGTGAACGACCGGATCGTCGTTGAAGTAGTCCACGGCGGCCATGAGGCGGTCCTTGAGTTCCTGTTTGGAGGCGACGCGGATGTGGCGGAGGATCGAACGGGCGAGCTTCGAGAAGAAGCCCTCGACGAGGTTGAGCCAGGAGCCATGCTTGGGCGTGAAGGTGAACTCAAATCTGCCGGCGGGCTGCTCGGCCAGCCAAGCTCGGGTTTCCCGCGAGACATGCGCGGAATGATTGTCGAGAATCAAATGGATCGCCGTGTGGGCCGGGTAGGCCGCATCAAGAAGCTTGAGGAACTCGATAAACTCGCGGCTGCGGTGGCGATCCTTCACCAGGGCGTGAACCTTGCCGGTCAGCAGGTCAATTCCGGCCAGCAAGCTCACCGTCCCATGACGCTTGTATTCGTGGTCGCGCGCGAAGGTCGCATGAACGTGCGGCTCGGGAGGCAAGTCGGGGGACGTCGTCGCGATCGCCTGGATACCCGGCTTCTCGTCGTAGGAGATGATCGCCACCGCGTCGCTCGGCTTCTTCTTCGATGCGACTGCGACCTTCTTCAAGAGCTTCACCCTGCGATAGACGCACAGCACTTCGGCCATCTTTTCAGAAAACTCGGGATCGCGCTGCTCCAGGTAGTAGCGCACCTTGTGCGGCTTGACCTCCTCCTGATCGAGGATCTTGCACACCGTGCCCTGCGCCAGGCTGGCGAGGCAGGCGTGTCCCTCCGCCGGTCCATGCTCGCGTGCGTGCCGGGCGAGCAGCCGCGTCGTCCACAATTCATGCGGATAACCCAGTTCCTTTGCCTTCCGGCAAGCGAGCGACGTCAACCATGCCTTGGCTTCGATGGTGATCACCGGCTCCTTGCCGGGGCGCGGGCGATCGTCCAGCGCCGCCATCGGGCCTTCGACCACGGCCCGTTCAACACAACGCTGAACTGTCTGATGATGCAGTCCGAGCGCTTGGCCCACCGCAAAAAACGACGGGTCTTCCCGATACGCCAAGAGAATCCGCGCCCGCTCGACCCGGCTCGCCGGTTCGGTTCGCGACTGCGCTATCGACCGCAACCTCTCCACATCCGCATCTCCGAGCGACAACTCAATCGCTCGCCGCCACGCTGCCATATCGTCCAATCCTTCATCTCAAAGCCCCAGGCGCATACATAGGAGCCCGAAACGACAGATGAATCCCCCGCTTATGACAACTTTCATGGAAGCGATCGTCTAGTTAATGAGTCCGGGCAGGTAACCGCGATCGTGATGGATAACGGTGAGGTGGCGGCAGGTGCGCC
>JBAQHC010000181.1:0-10429 GCA_049288095.1 Alphaproteobacteria bacterium
GCCGACTTCGCTGGGCATCGAATCGACGGTGATTGATCTGTCCTCGGACGAACCGGCTCTGCTGCGTCCCGGCCCCTTGCGGCGCGCCGAGATCGAAGCGCTTACTGGGCCGCTGCGCGCACCCTCCGGCAAGATCGCTTCACCGGGCATGCTCAAGAGCCACTACGCGCCGGAGCATCCCCTGCGCTTGAACGCGACCACCGTCGCTCCAAACGAAGCGCTCTTGGCGTTCGGGCCCGACGTTCTGAGCGGCGCCCGCCAGACTCTCAATCTCAGTGCGCGGGGCGATCTCATCGAGGCGGCCGCCAATCTCTTTGCCTATTTGCGAATGCTCGATGCGAGCGTCGCGGGCGCAATTGCCGTCATGCCAATTCCCGAAGATGACTTGGGCGAAGCGATCAATGACCGGCTGAGGCGCGCAGCGGCACCGCGCGGCATGATGTAAGGTCATGCGTATGAGGGAGGCGGCCATGGAAACAATCGAGAAGCGCGTGCAGCGCCTAGAAGATCAGCGCGCCATTCAAGAAGTCATTTACAATTTCAGCTGGGGCACCGACCGCAACCGGCGCGACGTCTTTCTCGATGTCTTCACCGATGACGGCGTCCTCCACTTCAAGCCGGGTCCCGGCGTTCCGGCTGGCAGCCTTCCGAACGATCCGATTGTCGGCCGCGATCAGCTCGTTGCGTTTTACGAGCGGCGGCGGAGAGGCCAAGACCCTTGGCCCAAGCACGTCAACGTCAATGCGGTCATCAAAGTGGATGGAGATGAGGCGACTGCAGAGAGTGCTATCGTCTTCTTTCTGGAGCGCGGCGCCGTGGCGGAGCTTGTCTCGACGGGCCGATATCTCGACAAGTTCCGGCGCTGCGCCGATGGCAAATGGCGCATCTCAGAACGGATCGGCCATGTCGACACTCTGAAGACTGCCGCATTCTCGATCGTAACCGGCACATGAGAAGCATCGACGAGTCCGTCTTAAAGCGCATCGAAGCGGCGGTCGGGCCGAAAGGCGCAACGCGCGACGCCGCCGAGATTGCGCCGCATCTCGTCGAATGGCGCGACAGATATCAGGGCGAAACGCCGTTACTTGTGCGGCCTGTTTCAACGGAGGAGGTCGCGGCTGTCGTCAAGATTTGCGCCGAGACCAAAACGCCGATCGTGCCGCAAGGCGGCAATACCGGACTTGTCGGCGGGCAGGTTCCGTTCGGCGAGATTTTATTGTCGCTTTCGCGGCTGAACAAAATTCGTCGCATCGACGCGGCCGATTACACAATCACGGTTGAAGCCGGCTGCATCCTCGCCGATGTTCAACGTGCCGCGACAGATGTTGACCGGCTTTATCCGCTTTCGCTCGCCAGCGAAGGCTCCGCTGAGATTGGTGGCCTTCTCTCAACCAATGCCGGCGGCATCAACGTGCTGCGCTACGGGACCGCGGGCGAGCATGTGCTCGGCCTTGAAGTCGTGCTGCCTGACGGCAGCGTGCTCGAAGATTTGAAACGTCTGCGCAAGGACAATACCGGCTATCATCTGCGCCAGCTGTTTCTCGGCGCGGAAGGCACGCTCGGCATCATCACGGCAGCGGTTTTAAAATTGTGGCCGCGACCGCGCTCGATCTCGACCGCGTTTGTGGCGCTCTCGCGATTGCAGGCGATTGTGCCATTGCTGTCGCACATGCAAGCGGCATCCGGCGGACTGGTGACCGCGTTCGAGCTTGTGCCGCGCATCGGGCTCGATTTCGTCATTCGCCACGCGCATGGCGCGCGCGATCCGTTGCCCTCGAAGCATGAATGGTACGCGTTGATCGAAATGTCGTCCGGATCAGCCGCGTCCCTCGATCCGACCATGGAAGAGGCGCTCGCCGCTGCCGCCGAAGCCGGCCTCGTCGCCGATGCCGTGATTGCGCAAAGCGAAACGCAACGCGCCGAAATCTGGGTGTTACGCGATCAACTCTCCGAGGTCCAGAAATTCGAGGGCGGCTCGATCAAGCACGATGTCGCCGTGCCGATTTCGACGATTGCCGACTTCATCGCCGAGGCGATGGCAGCCGTTGAGCGCGCTGTGCCGGGCATTCGGCCCGTGCCGTTTGGCCATGTCGGCGATGGCAATGTGCATTTCAATTTAAGCCAGCCGGTGGGCGCTGACAAAACCGCTTACCTTGCACGCTGGCAGGAATTGAACGACGTCGTCCACGGGATCGCGCATCGCTATGGCGGCTCGATCAGCGCCGAGCACGGGTTGGGGATCATGAAGCGCGAGGAAATCTTGCGCTACAAATCGGGTGTCGTGATGGAGCTGATGCGCTCAATCAAGCGCACGCTCGACCCCGACAACATCATGAACCCGGGCAAAGTGCTTTTGCCCTAGCCCGGTTCGCCCGTTTGGCTGCGGCCGGCCAAAGCTTTACCGGTCTCCGCCAGTATCCGATCGGCGTCGGCCTTTCGCTTGAGTGCTGCATCAAGCTGGGTCTTGAGCCATTCGCGCGGACGAGACTTCCATAGCACGTAGAGCGGACCATCTCCGGTCGGAGTTGAATCGTCGATTGCCGCGCCTGAGAGGACGGCTTGGGCGACGCGAATTGTTCTTTCGCTCAAACTGACAGCGCTTGTTGCGATGCGCCTTAGTCGCGTGAGCTGACCCTTGGGCATTGTCGAAAGCAATTCACCTAAGTTCGCAGCGCTCATCTCGTCCACCAGCAGGCGTGCAAGCTCATCCTCTTGCCCGATGATCGTTTCGCAGCGTGGGACACACTCATCGCAAATGAAAGCAGTGGGGCCCGCAATCAGCCTTCGCACCTGATGCTGGGACTTGCCGCAGAAGGAGCAACTCAGCGTGAGTTGGTCTCTCTTATCGTCGTCGTTCGGCACTTCAGGCGCCGGCGAAAGAGGCGGCTGGGTCGCCGCGTCAATCTTGGCAGAAAGAATATTCCAATTGTCGAAGCCGAACGCGTTGGAGATCAGCTCCAGGCTGTCGCTATGAGTGATTGAGTGGCCTCGGGCGGCGAACGCCTTGCGCAGTGATTCGCCCATGGCTTTAGCGTCGCGGAAATCGCGCATGATCATATCCTCTGTCTCTGGCGAACCGAAGGATCAGTGCTTGCGTTGCCGACGTGTTCGCCGAGCAAAGGATTGAAAAATTGGGATACGTTCACCGAACCCGAAGGCGCAAGCGGCAGGCCGTATCCAGCCTAGGTCAAATTTTCAGCCGCTTCGTCCACTTTGTCAATGGCGGCCTTAATGAAATTCGCCGATGCCGCGCGCCATCATTGCGGCGCAAGCCAGGATCACGGCGATGCCGACAAGCTCCAGGTGAATGAGCATGCGCATCGTCTTGAACTTCTCCGGCGCGACATCGGGCGCAGCACCGGCGCGGGTTTGCTTACGCCAGCGGAGAAACTCAATCGTCGGCATGATCGAAAGCAATCCAACGATTACAAAAGCCGACATCTTCGCGATGAAGGGAATGCTGTGTGCGTAATATTCCGGCCCCTTTTCGAAAAACTGCACGCGCAGCACGCCGACGACAATGATGATCCCAACGGCGATACCGTAGAAAGTGTCTGCTCTCTGCACGATGCGCGCGTTTTGCAGCGTAATGCCGGGCTTTACCAGAACGAACTCAACGACCAGGCACGCAACCAGTGTGAACGCTGCCGCATGATGCAGGAACGCGAACAGTGCCGGCATTGAAGTCTCCCGGTTGTTTTGCCTTAAGCTGCTGTGCTCGCGGTCTTCGCTGTCGCCGAGGTAAGCGGGGAAATCAATACCTTGTCGATGCGCTGGCCGTCCATGTCGATCACCTCAAATCGCCAGCCGGAAAATTCGAAGCTGTCGCCCTCCTTCGGAAGCTCGTGCAAATTCGCGATTACGAGGCCGGCAACAGTATGAAACGTCTCCGCCCCCTCGCGCGGCAATTGAGCGAGTTTCAACACTTCCTTGAGATCACCCGCCGGCCGCAAGCCGTCGACGAGCAAGCTGCCATCGCGCCGTTTCACAAGGCCCGCACTTCCGCCGGCCATGCCCTGCACCGGATCGCCGATCACCGGGCGGGTGATATCGGAGAGCGTAACAAGCCCCTTCACGGTGCCGTATTCATCGACAACAAACGCCATGCGTAGATCCGTGCTCTGCAGAATTCGCAAAAGCTTGTTTGACGGCGTCTTGTCGGAAACGAAAACAGGCGGATGAAGCTTGCGGAACAGGTCGACCACAGGACCCGGCAATTCATCGATCAGGTCTTTGACACCGACCACGCCGATAATGTTGGTCGGGTCGCCGCGATAAACCGGAAAGCGGGTCGTCGGCGCATTGCGCATGCGCCTCAAATTCTCTTCATCGCTCGCCTCGACATCAAGCGCCACCATTTTGACACGCGGCGTCATCAAGCCTTCCGCAGTCTGATCGCCAAGCTCGATCACGCGATAGATGATGTCGAGTTCGGTTTCTTCAATGGCGCCGGACTCCGCGCCCTCGGCAAGAAAGTGCTTGATCTCCTCTTCGGTCACGGTCGCCGCGCCGGCACCAGAACGGCCGAAGATCGCAAGCACGCCGCGTGATACCGTATCCAGAATCCAAACCCCGGGCGCCAGCACGAATTGGATGATTTGCATCGGCCGCGCCACGCGCGCGGCGATTGATTCAGGCGCCGAGAGCGCGAGGTTCTTCGGCACGAGCTCGCCCATGAGCAACGTGAGAAAGGTGATTGCCAAAACGACGAAGGTGATCGCGATCTCTTCGGCGTAGGGCGCAAGAACCGGCACCCTGGCGAGAAGGTGCCTGATAGGGCCCGACACCTGAACGCCGCCGAAAGCGCCGGAGCCGATGCCGATCAAGGTGATGCCGATCTGAATGCTGGAGAGAAATCGGCCCGGATGCTCCTTGAGATTCAAGACGCGCGCGGCGCCTTGCGCGCGGCGCCCCTTAGCGTCGACCAATTCTTTCAGGCGCGCCGTGCGCGCCGAAACGAGCGCCATCTCGGACAAGGACAGAAGTCCGTTTGCCGAGATCAGCAAGAGGATGACCAGAATATCGACGATCACCGAAAGGCTCCCTTACTTCCCCCTTTTGGCGGTTGGCGCCCGCCCCGCTGAGATGGGGCAAGCACCTAGCATTGGGGAAATCAGCGCTTAAGGACCTCAGACGTCGCAAAAATGCAACAGCGTTCCCGTGGACATCCTAAAGCTTCATGGCACCATGCGCGTTTGAGGAAAACGATTCTATGCGCACGATCAAGCGCCAATTGATGGAAGACAGGCTTTTCCTCTGGCATGCACGCGCATCCCAGAAGCCGCACTTTCATGGCGGCACAAGATCGCCGCCCTTGTCATCGCACTTGGAGGCGCTCGAATTCGAACTTCCAAAGCTTACGAAGCCGGGCCGCGTGAGCTTCAAGGTGTCAACGCTCGCGGGTGATGTGACCGCCGCGATTCATGTACATGCGCTCGGCGCACCGGGTTCGCCGGTGTTGATCTATCACCATGACACGAATGAATTCCCGCCGACGCGGACTTTGCGTGCGATGTTTCCTGCGGGCTGGAATTCCGGACTCACGATCTACTTGGTTGAGGCGCCGTTTCACGACGCGCGGTCGAGCACGCAGTTTGCGACCAACTCGGTCATGCTCCACTTGACGATGCAGGCCGTGGCGATTTCCGTCACCGAGCGTCTGTTGCTGTCACCGAGCGTCGCTCGCGCCTCCATTCGTGTTGTTGCCGGATTTGGTCAAGGCGGCTTCATCGCCAACCGCCATCATATGATGTTTGACTCGGCGACAGCCTATATTCCGTTCATGGCCGGCACCGCCGAGGCGGAGCCCTATTTGTCGAGGGTGCCGACAGCAAAGCGCGCACTGCGCGATCGGGGCGCCTTGCGCGCGCTCCTTAACTTTAGCGAAGCCTGGGCCGAGCGTGGCCATCGCAATGTATTTCCCGTGCTGGGCAGCGCCGACCTCGTAAACCCGTTCGATGCTGAAATGCGCTCGTATGGCAAGACCGAGATCGAGGTTTGGGCGCTGAGCCATCAAGCGGCAAAGAACAGCCCCGAGCGCATGCGTAAGAAGATCCTGCGCCATATCGCAGATCTCCAGGCCGAGCGGGGTGCCGCACTCGAAGAACCCGCGCCGCAGCGCCGCGCCTTTCGCGGGCGCAGTTGACCCGCCCTCCCTCGCCCGGCTCTATTGTCGCTGTTTGTTCGCCGGAGCCGTAAATGCTCGATTTCCCGCGTCTGCTCACAGAGGCCGTTCAGGCCGAGCCGCGCCATGATTGGTCGCGCGCCGAGGCAGAGGCACTTATGCGCGCTCCGTTCAATGACTTGATTTTCATCGCGCAATCGGTCCAGCGCGCGCACTTCAACGCCAACGAGGTGCAAATGTCGGAGCTGTTGTCGATCAAAACCGGCGGCTGCACGGAGGATTGCGCCTATTGCTCGCAATCGGCGCATTTCGAAACTGGTCTTAAAGCCTCCAAGCTCATGTCCGCGCAGGCCGTCACCGCTGCAGCCAAGCGCGCAAAGGAAAACGGCGCGAGCCGGTTTTGCATGGGCGCTGCGTGGCGTGAGCCTAAAGACCGCGACATGCCGGCCCTGATCGAAATGGTGAAATCGGTCAAGGCGCTTGGCCTTGAAACCTGCATGACGCTCGGCATGCTGAGCGAAAGCCAAGCAAGTGCGCTCGGTGAAGCCGGCTTGGACTATTACAATCACAATATCGACACCTCGCCCGAGTTCTATGGCGAGATCATCACGACCCGCACTTTCGATGACCGCCTTCAAACCTTGGAATGCGTGCGCCGCGCCGGCATCGCTGTGTGTTGCGGCGGCATTGTCGGTATGGGCGAAACCGAGAGCGACCGCATCGGCATGCTCCTGACGCTCGCCAATCTGCCGGAGCATCCCGGCTCGGTACCGATCAATGCGCTGATGCCCGGTGAAGGCACGCCGCTCGCGGCCACCTCGCCGATCGATCCAATTGATTTCGTGCGCACGATTGCGCTCGCGCGCATCATGATGCCCAAATCGATTGTTCGCCTCTCGGCGGGTCGCGAAAACATGTCGGACGAGATGCAGGCCTTATGTCTGCTTGCAGGCGCGAACTCGGTGTTCGTGGGCGACAAGCTCCTGACGACCAAGAACCCAGGCCTTGGGCACGACGCGCCGCTGTTCGAGAAGCTTGGCGTGAAGCCGATGGCGATTGGCTGATCCAAATTAACCTCCCCCTTGAGGAGAGAGCTTGTCCCCGTGAAGGCGGGGATCGAAACGCAAAGCGTTTCGGGTGGGGGTGTCAGAGTCGGCAAAGAGTCTTTGATTCAACCCCTCACCCTAACCCTCTCCCTCAGGGGGAGAGGGGACATGCTGGATGATCCGTTAACGGAACATTGGCAGCAGCTCGTAAGCCTCGCCGCCCAATCCGCGCTTGAACGCGATCATCTCTTCCGGCGATTGGGCGGTGAAGGCGCCGAGATCGAGCGACTTCACGCCCTGAGCTTCGAGCTCCTGCATGGCGCGCCACATCAGCAAGTGTAGCGCGCCGCTCACCTCCTTCTTACCCCAGCCCAACAAATAGGTTGCGCAATCGCCGTGCCGCGCGATGAGCGCACCGGCAACAGGGCCAGCCGCGCCGGTCGCCTTGAACAAGACACCCGTACCTTCGGTGAAGTGCGCGTTCGCAAGCGCTCTGATGAACCCGAGCGACCATCCGGCGATCCCTGCATCCTTACAATCCGCAGCCGCGCGCGATATCAGCCATCCGAGCGAGGCGCCGCTGGTTTCGGCTTCGATCTTGAGCCTGATCTTTCCTGCGCCGATAAGCGTTTGGCGCCAATCCGCGCGCAGCGCCCGGAACCGCAGCTCTTCGCCGCGCGCAAGATCGAGCCAAATCGAGCGGCGCTGGACCCAATCGCGATGCGCGGGCTCGAACCCTGCGCTCTCCAGCATCCGTTTAGAGGCATCGCTTGCCGGTAATTCCGGCAAGAAACGGCGAAATCGCCCAAGCCGGGGATAGGTCTCGTCGCCGAAGAGATCGAGAAACAATTGCCACCAACGCGCCGGCGGATCCGAATTGAACCACAACGGCCCGCGCACGATGACGACGCAGTGAAGCCCGAGCGTGTTAATCTCGTGCATTTGCACGAGCCCAACCGTCTCGCCGCCGACTTCGATGACGCCGTGCCTCGGCACAAACAGCCGGCGCCGCATCGCTTCACCAAAAGGCAAGGCTTGCTCGATCGTCGAGTGATGCACACGAGCGAGCAGCGCATGCCAATCAGCCGCGGTTCCGCGATCCCAATGAATTTTCATTTCATCGGGAGCGCGCACCGCCTGCGGCTCGGGCAGAGCTACCAGCGCTTCGGGCTCGACTGCCTTTAGGCGCTCCTGTGGCTCTGGCTCCGGCAGCGGCAAGGGAATGGCCGCGGCGGCATCACTCATGCCATGCTCCTCGGGGCATCATTGCAGCAAGCTACGACGATTCGGCCGTGCGCTGCGCGGGAGAGAGACAATGAGCGGAATCGAGCCGCGCCCGGTGATCGGCTGCGCCGCCGTCGTCTGGCGTGGGCCCGAAGTCCTGCTGATTCGCCGTGGCAGGCCGCCGCTTAAGGGCCAATGGAGCATCCCTGGAGGACACCAGAAATGGGGCGAAACCGTACGTGAATGCGCCTTGCGTGAGCTCAAGGAGGAGACGGGGCTCGACGCCGAAATCCTGGGCCTGATCGACGTGGTCGATGCCATCTATAGAGACGACGGCAAAGACTATCACTTCACTTTCATCGACTTCGCCGCACGGATGACCGGCGGCGAGGTCAAAGCGGGCGACGACGCCGGGGAGGCGCGCTGGCACGCCGGCGATTCGCTCGACTCGCTTGGGATTTGGAGTGAAACGCTGAGGGTAATTCGCGCTGCCCGGAAGTTCTTCCTATCGCCTTGATTTGGCCGCAACGCTCTGGCTGAATCCCCAGGCTATTGGGGCTATCTCATGCGTTTGACGACTTCGTTTATCGCTGCGTTCATTCTCTTCGCGCCGCTCACCGTAAGTGCGCAAGAAGCCACGCCTTCGCTTCAGCGCAGCGGCGGCGCATCGACCCAGAGCCAGCTTCTTCAGCTCGCGGGCCTCTTGGGCACGATGCAAATGGTGCAATCGCTCTGCTCGCCGCAGGATCAGGATTTCTGGCGCGAGCGCATGCAGGAAATGATCCGCCTCGAAAAGCCCTCACGCGAGCAACAGAACGCGCTCATCAACGCCTTCAACGGCGGCTATAACGAGGCGCAGAACAAATTCACGACCTGCACGGCAGAGGCGCGCGCGCTCGCAACCGACACTGCACATAGGGGCGAAGCTCTGACGCAGGCGCTTGCGAACGCCATCACCGTGCCGCCCGGCCAAGGTTAAGCGGAGAGTTTGACAACCGTCCGGCCACGGACTTTTCCGGCGAGAATATTCTTTGCCACCGCCGGAACGCCTTCGAGCGTAATCTCTTGCGTCATCTCGGCAAGCTTCGCCTTGTCGAGATGTTGCGCGATCATCGCCCATGCCTTCTCCCGCTTGGCGGCTGGCTCATACACTGAATTGACGCCAGAAAGCCTGACGCCGCGCAAGATAAAGGGCGCGACGCTCGCGGGGAGATCCATGCCCGCCGCGAGCCCGCATGCCGTCACCGTGCCGCCCGCTTTCGTCATCGAGAGAATATTGGCAAGAATTTTCGAGCCGACTGAATCAACCGCGCCAGCAAAGCGCTCTTTGGCGAGCGCCTTCACATCGATCTCAAGCTCAGCGCGCGGCATAATCTCTTTCGCGCCGAGATCCCGAAGATAGTCGCCCTCCTGGGGGCGGCCGGTGAGCGCAATCACGTGATAACCCTGAGATGCGAGAAGCACGATCGCAACCGAGCCGACACCGCCCGCCGCGCCTGTAACGATGATCGGGCCGGATGCAGGCGTGACATTTTGGGCGATGAGTTCGAGCACACAGAGCGCGGCAGTGTAGCCCGCAGTTCCCACGGCCATCGTGTCGCGCGCGGTCATGCCCTTGGGAATCCGCGTGAGCCACGCCGCTTCCAATCGCGCGCGCTCGGCAAATCCGCCGTGATGCGTCTCACCCAAGCCCCAACCATTGACGAGTACTTGATCACCCGCTTTGAACGCCACATTGCGCGAAGCAATGACGGTGCCCGCAAGATCGATCCCTGGAATGAGCGGGTATTTGCGGATGACACCGGGGCGGCCCATTACCGCAAGCCCGTCCTTGTAATTGACCGTTGAGTATTCGACGCGCACATCGACGTCGCCCGGCATCAAATCCGCATCCGTCAGCCTACGGATCGATGCCTGAACGCCTGAGTCACTCTTATCGACAACGAGCGCGCGAAATTCTTCAGCCATGAGATCCTCGATCGGGTGGGGCGCCGCGGGGCAGTGCGGAGCGGCCTTCAAGCTTAAAGCCGATCAT
>JBAQHC010000182.1:0-1972 GCA_049288095.1 Alphaproteobacteria bacterium
GTCGTCGTCTTTGAGGCCGTGTTGCCGGTCGATATGGAGGAGGCCGTATGTGAAATTCATTGTTTGATCGGGGATCAGTTTGCAATTTTTCTGGTCCCAAACTTCTGACTTGATGACGGTCTTACCGTCATCATCAAAAACGACGCGTGCCGGCCAACCGCAATAGTCGAAGTAATAGATATAGGGCATCGGTCGGGTTCCTTGTCGGCCTCCATTTTAATCCCGACGCATGGCGTCGAGCAAACTGGGCTCGTAATAGCGTCCGCAGACGGTGCGCTGCGTCGCGGGGCGGAAATCCTTCTTGAGGGCGAACAAGGCCGGTTGCTCCGGCCTTGTCGCTTTCCACGCCTCAAGCTGCTGCCGGCGGAGTTCTACGATATCCCGCCAGCGGTGGGCGCGACCATCGATGATGATGGTATCCGGCCTCATTCTGCCGCCTCCTGCTGCACAGCGGGTTGCAGGCCGTTCAGGTAGTCGGCGGCGCGCTGCGCGTGCGCGGCAGCGGTAAAGATCGCCCGCTTGTCGTCTTTCAGGACCGTCAGCCAATTGGCGATGTAGGAAGCATGATCTGCGCGGACTTCCGGCGTCAGGTCGAGATCGGCAGACAGGAAGGCGGAGCCCAGCTCGGCGACAAGCTCTTCCATCGCGTAGCCTTCATCGCCCCAGCGCTTGCGCCCGAAATCGCGCTCAAGCCGTTTGGGATGGCGAGTCCAGTGCGTCATCTCATGGCAAAGTGTGCCGTAATACGACTCAGCGTCCTGAAAGCTCTCGAACGGCGGCATCTGCACACGGTCCTGCGCCATCGTATAGAAAGCCTGATTTCCGCCATGCAGGATGTTGGCGCCGGTGGCAGCAAAGAACGCCTCGGCGCGGTCGATCCGCTGCACGGTATCAAGCCGGGGCTCGGCGGTAGCGTAATACTGCGCCGGCAAGCCCTCGATCTGCTCGACGTTGAAAACCGTGTACCCTTTCATGAAGGGGATTTCGCGCTCAAGCTCGCCGCCGGTGTCGGCGTCCGTCTCGGTGCGCGTGACGCTTGATGCGTAAACGACAAGGCTGCCCTTCTCGCCCTTCTTCACATGCGCGTCCATTTCCAGCGACTGCTTGAACGTCATCCAGATCGGCGCCGCGAATCCCTTGGTCATCGCTTCGGACCAAAGCATCAGGACGTTGATTCCCCGGTACGGGATTCCGTTAGACCGCAGGGGCCGCGTGATTCGCCCGGCTGCATGTTCGGCATTCCACGGCTTGAACCAAGGGCGGACTCCCCTCTCAAGCTCGGTGACAATCTGTCCTGTGATCCTCTCATAAACATCGGCTTTCATTTTCTTTCTCCTAGTGCTGGGTTGCGCATGCAACCCACTAGGCCCGCGCCAATGAGCGGGGGTTCGGCTGTCACAGGCCGCCAGCGGGGTTGAGGGGGATCACCCGTTCTGCACGACCATCGGGAGGAAGAACGGGGAAACACCCCGCAGGCGCCCCTAAGGGGCTTGGCCTTGACGGCCAGGGGGCCGCAGGCCCCGCACTCAAACGAAAGGAAGTCAGCCAAAGGCTGACCGTGTTATCTTGCGCGAGGGATCGTCACCGTATGGCCGAGACGCCACTGGCGGCTCGGGAAGCGCCGCTACCCGGTGCGCGTAGAGCCCGGTTTGGCTCTAGCCAAACGCGCGAAGCATCCTCGGTACTGTAGGGGTGCTTTGGAGTTACGAGAGCGTGAAAATCGAAGTTTTCATAAGTTCGTCTGAGGACAAGAATGAATATCGCAAAGAGAAACACTAATGCCGCTACAGATCAGAACAAGTCGTATTACAGTTGCCCAAAGTTTTGCCTCAACCTACTGTCTTGATAGAACTAGCAAACGACGTAATGGGGCGCGGGGCTGATGGATGTATTTGCTTTAGACGAACATCTGCTCGCGCACTACACAGGATTTGCACGGTCGTTTACCCGCATCCGTTCGAGCGAGATCAAG
>JBAQHC010000183.1:0-2110 GCA_049288095.1 Alphaproteobacteria bacterium
TCGCATTCGGCGGGATTGCTTGCGAGCCTCATCGCGATCAGAAAGCGGACGCGCCAAACCTGGTTCGGCGGCTTTCTCTTCACGATCGTCGGTATCACCGCCGGTATCGTTGCAACTTCGCTGTGGAACAGCACGCGGACGAGCGCAGGCCTTGTCAAAACATTTAGTTGGTACGGGAGCATCTATCCCGCGCCTGACTTCATCCTCGTTTCGCTGTTGATCTTTACGGCCTGGTTGATTGTCGGCAATTGGCGGCTTATGCGTGCCGAGCTGCAAATGCGTAACGGGCCGCTCGTTTGGATCGCGTTTCTGGTCTTCTTCATGGTCTATCACGCGGGCTTCGCCGACATCGTTGTCGAGCCGCAGTGGCGCCACGCAATTCGCCTCGCTTCGGCAGGTTCGACGGCTGCCGTTCTCACCTATGTCATGGTGATTCTTGAACCGAAGGATCCCGTGCATACCCGTTGGCTGCTCGATCAATTCACGCGCCTGCGGTGGGATCGTCTCTTCGGTGGGCTACAAAGCTGGATGTTCGCCTACATCGCAACAGTTGTCGTGGCGCTCTGGCTGGTGTTCACGATCAATGTGCCTTCCCCTCGCGAGCTGTTGGATACGCTCAATCTCTCGGTGCACGGCTGGCATGATCAAGAGCTCGACATGCCGGTCCTACCGTGGAAAGCGCTGATTGTTGCGGCGCTGCTGTTCATGACGCGCGATGTGCTGCTGTTCTTGACCTTCAACTTCGCAAAGCGCGCCCGCCGCGCCGATTTCCTTGCCCTTCTGTGGCTGGTGATCCTTTACAGCATCGCTCCCTGGCTGATTGCCGGCCTGGGCGCAAAGCCGCTGCTTCCCGCCTTCCTGGCGGTGCCGGCCAACCCGGTCTGGCTAGGTCCGGTCTATCCGGCGGCAGAGGCGCTCGTTCTCGCCATCATTGCCGGTGGCCGGTTGTTCGCCTTCGAACGAAAATCACCAGCCAGTTGAGAGCTTTGCGCCCTGATTGTGCCGCCCATGCCCGGCACTTTAAAGTCCCCGGCCAAAGCCGCGATTCAGCCGCTGCCCGGGAAAGTTGGAAGGACCGAGCCTTATGTCGCAACGTGATCAGATCCTTGACCGCATCCTGGTGATGGAGGTTGCGCGCGTGACGGAAGCGGCCGCGATGTCGGCCGCGCGCATGATCGGCCGGGGCGATGAAAAGCAGGCGGATCAGGCAGCGGTCGATGCGATGCGCCGCTCGCTCAACAATCTCGATATTCAAGGCCGCGTCGTGATCGGCGAGGGCGAGCGCGATGAGGCGCCGATGCTGTATATCGGCGAGATTGTCGGCAGCGGCAAAGGCCCTGAGGTCGACATCGCGCTCGATCCGCTCGAAGGTACGACGCTCACCGCCAAGGGAATGGCGAATGCGCTCGCGGTGATTGCGATCGCCAAGCGCGGCTCGATGCTGCATGCGCCCGACGTTTACATGGACAAGATCGCGATCGGCGGCGGTTATCCGGGAGGGGTTGTCGATCTTGACCGCGACCCCGGCGACAACGCGCTCGCTCTCGCCAAGGCGAAGGGTGTGCCGATCGACCAACTCACGGTCTGCGTGATGGACCGCCCGCGCCACACCGAGCTGATCGCCAAATTGCGGAAGGTCGGTGCACGCGTGGTGCTGATCACCGACGGCGATGTGGCGGGCGTTATCAACACGACCGACCCGGAGACCAATGTCGATATGTATCTCGGCCAGGGTGGTGCGCCGGAGGGTGTGCTGGCAGCGGCTGCCCTGCGCTGCATTGGTGGGCAAATCCAAACGCGGCTCGTGTTCCGCAATGATGATGAGCGGGCGCGGGCCGAGCGCGCAGGCATCAAAGACCTAAATCGCAAATACACGCTCGACGATATGGTCCAGGGCGACGTGATCTTTGGCGCCACCGGCGTCACCGACGGCTCGATGCTGCGCGGGGTGCATCACAAGGGCGAATTCATCTCGACGGACACCGTCGTCATGCGCGCCTCCACTGGAACCGTACGTTGGATCAAGGCCCGGCATCGCCGCGCCTGATACGCGGCGGGCCGAATCAGACATTGTGCCGGGATGTCTGATGGAGCTGCGGCAGTTCTCCTC
>JBAQHC010000184.1:0-12010 GCA_049288095.1 Alphaproteobacteria bacterium
CGCAACGGTTAGGCCAGAGCCCGCAACCGAGCCCTGCGCACCCCACTGGAACGTATCGAACGCGCCGCATTTGTCGCACACCGCAACCCAATCATCGCGTTCGTGCGTGCATGAGGAGCACACCCAGCGGCCGTCGCGCGGCGCACCGACGGCGCGGGCACGGAATGCTTGAGCCTCGGCCTCGCCGCCACCCGCCCGAAGCGCAATTTCGGCCATGAGCATCAGAACGCGCGCGCTGCCGGCATCGAGCGCCGGCAGCAGCGCACGGCGGGCACGCCTGAATTCACCGATCGATAGCGCTTCTTGTGCAACGAGCAAGCGGCTCTCGACGTGGTTGGGGTTGAACTCCGCAAGACCCATCATGCGCCGCGCGCGCTGCTGATCGGTCTCGCCGGTCTTGAGTGTGCGATAGACCGCCGCGAGATCCGGATGTGGGTTCACGCGCCATGCGCTTTCGATCATTCCCGCCGCGCGCCACACCTGGCCCTCGGCCGCCTGCGCCCGCGCGATCATGACGACGAGCGGCGTGATGCCGGGAGCAAGGCTCAGCGCCTTGTGCGCAAAAGTGATCGCGAGTTCCCGGTCGCCTGCGGCATCAACCGCAAGCGCTTCTGCCGCCATAATGACGCCCTCGCGCCGCCGCGCCGCCTGGCTCGAGAGGCCGCCGGTGCGCTTCATGCTCGTAATCGTCTTGCGGGCGAGATCCCACGCCGAAGATTGAGTCTGCACGCGGAACAATTGCTCGCCAAGCCAGGGCGAGCGGGGACGTGCGTCGAACGCGCGCGTGACAAAGGCCAGGGCCGCCGCACGATCGCCTTGACGCATCGCGGTTTCGTAAAGCCCACGGAGCCCCAAGAACTCCGTGTCCGGACGTTTGATGAGATCGCGATAGGCCGCTTCCGCCGACTTATCGTCGTGCACGAGCTCCGCTGTCTGTGCGATGAGAAGCGGCTTAAGGCCTGCCAAGTCATCGCCGCCCTCGGCTGCCCGCAAAGCTTTGCGTGCGCCTTCGGCATCGCCGATTGCGACCGCAGAGAAGCCCCGCATCAGATAGCCCAGGCGGCGCGCGCGCCGCCGCGCCTTGCGCATCCGCTGAAATGCCGCCGGGCTGTTCCAAACAAGCCGCGCCGTGCCGATGACGAAGTAGGCAAGCACGGCCAGAAATGCGGCGCCGCAGATTAAGACGCCGACCGAGGTCTGCGCCTCATAGCCCATCCAATGAATGACGACGTCGCCCGGGTTGTTGGCGAACCACGCAGCTAGCCCCGCCAGCAGCCCAACGCTGAAGAAATAGATGAACAGGCGAATCATCAGTGCGCCGGCGCCTTTGCAAGGTTGCCGATGAGCACCATCGTTGCGTTATTGACGAGCTTATCGAGATCGACGCGCGCCTGGGCGTCTTCCCGCCAGCCGGCCATGACTTTCGCGGCAGGCGCCGAAAGACTCGCGACCTCACTCAGCGCCGCCTGCAAATTGCCGGCATGCACATCATCGCCGGCGCGCGAGAGAATGGCTTCATCCGAGCTTCCGCTCATCGGTCCTGTGCGGCGGACCAGAAACAGGCCCGCAAGATTGGCCCAAAAGCGGCTCCACCAATCCTTGGCTTCGCCTCGCGAGGCGCGCAAGGCGGCGCGTGCGCTCGGATCGAACGCGGCAATGATGTCACTGACGGGCTTTACGCCCTTATCGGCGAAAGCTTCGATTGGCGTGAGCGTCGATTGATCGACATCGAGAAGGCGCACCGCGGCGAGCTCGTCCGTGAACTTGCTCCCGGATTGCGCAGCGCGCGCAAGATTGGCCAGCGCAATGGCGGCCGCCGCACGCTTGGCATCGAGCGCGGTTGTGCTCGCCTCAAGCGAAACGATGCGTTTGTCGAGCGCATCAACAGCGGTCTTCGTCGCAGCGGCTGAAAGCTGATCGGAAAGGTTCGCCGGGATCTTCTGCTCGACTACACTCACGCGCTCGCCCAGCGACGTATTTGCGCTCGCGAGCGATTTTTCGAGCGTATCGATGCGTGAGGTGAGCTGCGCAAGTGGATTCTTAATGTCACTCAGCGTCTGTTGCGAGGCACCGGAGGTTCCAGAACCCGGCGGGCCACTTTGAAGCCCCGTCACGCTCGCATTCAGCGTGCTGAGCGACTGCTCCACTGCGGCAAGACGCGCGGCGAGCCCCGCATCGCTCGTGCCCGCGGGGCCTGCTTTTTCGAGCGCCTGGAGGCGACTATTGAGTGCAGTAAGACCCACCGACTGCGAGCGCAAATCCTCGATCTGGCTTTGCAACTGCGCAACATCGCTCGATCCGCCGCCACGCAATTTTTCGATCACAAGCGCGGCAACGGCTGCGCCGAGCAGAAGCGCCAGCAGGGCGATCATGGTCGCCTGAGCGAATCCGCGTCGGGCTGGCTGATCTTTGTGCGGTGGGGCAGGCGCGGCGGCCTCGGCCTTTGCGCCCTCCGACCATCTCACCTCAGGCGGCGGAAGGTCTGCAGACTGAGGCGCAGGCGTTGCCGCCGGTAGTTCCTTCGCCGCCCCTGTGATCTCGGTGGTGTCGCTGACCGTCATTCGGCCTCTCTCCGCTTCTCATCCGAACTTAGGGAGGGGTGTTCAAAGTCTCAACCGAGAAGATTGAGAAGAGCTTCTTGGCTCGGCTTTGCGGCGACCTCAAGGCTGGCCCACGAAATCGCCATAGCTGCATCCGCAACCGCCTGGCTGAGACAGAACGCTCGATGCCGCACCGCCTGGCTCTCGATCCCGGCGCTCCGAATCAATTGCGTGAGGAGGCGAGCCGATCGCGGCGAATAGAGCAGCACCGCGCCGGGCTCGCCATTCAAGAACGCGGCGGCCGGGGCGGGGAGGGTTTGGACCGCACGGGCCGCATAAGCCGTCCAACGCAAGGTCCGGTAGCCGCGCGCACTAAGTGCGCCAGCAAGATCGCCGGCAACGTCGCTGCCCGCGACATGAACGAGCAATTGATCCTTAGGCAGACGATTGGCGACAAGCTCAACGAGCGACGCAACGTCGCCCCCGGCAATGCCTTCAATCCGGAACCCAGCCTCTTGCGCAGCTTGGGCCGTCGCCTCACCCACAGCAAGGGCGCCACGAGACGAGCGCACGTGATGCGCCTTAGCAGCTCGGGCGCCGTTTGCGCTGGTGAAGAGAAGCGTGGCGCTTGCAATCTCGGCCGGTGGTGCCTCGGGCAAAATATCGATGCGCATCAGCGGCGCCTGCACCAGATCATGCCCCATCGCGCGCAAAAGCTCAGCGAGCCTTATGGCATCTGGCTCCGGCCGGGTGATGAGAACGCGCATAGGGCCAGCTTACGCGCCGTTGAGGACCTTGAGAATCTTGGGCGAGGCTTCGCCGCGCAATTCCCGGGCAAGACGGGCCCCGAGATCAGCCGCTTGCCCGGGCGCGCCTTCGATCCGCCTACGGAGGGTTTCATCGCCCTCGGGGCTGAACACCGCGCCTTCGAGCACGAGCCGGCCACCATCAATCACCGCGTAGGCGCCGATCGGCGAGCGGCAGCTGCCGTCGAGCCCGAGGGAAAGCGCACGCTCGGCCCGGCAGGTGATCAAGGTGGCCTCATCGCTGATCGCCTCGATAAGTGCGCGGACACGCTTGTCCCCCTCACGCGCGGCGATCGCGATCACGCCCTGGCAGGCATCCGGCAGCATCTCGGCCGTATCGAAGATATGGTCAATAACGCCCGATTTGCCGAGCCGGTCGAGTCCCGCTTTGGCGAGAATGATCGCATCGGCCTCGCCGCGCTCGAGCTTGGCGAGCCGGCTGCCGACATTGCCGCGCATCGGCACGATTTGCAGATCGGGCCGCTGAGCGAGCGCCTGTGCCCGGCGCCGTACCGCCGACGTGCCGAGCCGTGCGCCCTTGGGCAGATCTGTAAGCGAAAAACCCTTGGCGCCAATCAGGCAATCGCGCGGGTCGGAGCGGGGCAGCACGCCGGCAATTACGATCCCCGGCGCCAGCACCGACTCCATGTCCTTCATCGAATGCACGGCGCAGTCGATCTCGCCGGCCAAAAGTGCGCGGTCGATCTCTTTGGTGAAAAGCCCTTTGCCGCCAATCTCCGTGAGCGGGCGGTCTGTTACCTTGTCGCCGGTCGTGGTGATCGTTTCGACCAGGAAGCTCAGGCCCTCGCTCGCCCAGCGGCTTTCGAGCGCACCGCGCACCTCGGCCGTCTGGACGAGCGCAAGCGGGCTGCCCCGGGTTCCAATGCGCAAGACGGACGGCATATATCTCCTGGCGAGGCTGGCGCGGGCGAACATGGTTAATGCGCCTGCTTAGGGTGACCATGGAAGAGTTAACAGTTCTAGGCATCGAGACGAGCTGCGACGAGACTGCGGCGGCCATCGTGCGCCTCAAGGCTGTCCCAAATGCGCGGCCGGAGATCCTTGCCAATGTCGTGCTCAGCCAGATCGAAGATCATGCGCCCTATGGCGGCGTCGTGCCCGAGATTGCCGCACGCGCCCATGTGGCCGTGCTGGACCGGCTCGTTGAGACCGCGATGAAGGAGGCGGGCCTCGATTTCGAGACGCTTTCCGGCATTGCGGCGACCGCCGGGCCGGGGCTGATCGGCGGGGTCCTTGTGGGTCTCACGACCGCCAAAGCAATCGCTGCTGTCCATGGCCTACCGTTGCTTGCGGTCAATCATCTTGAGGGCCATGCGCTTTCCGCGCGCCTGACCGAGCGCGTGGATTTTCCCTATCTGCTGCTGCTCGTCTCTGGCGGGCATTGCCAGCTTTTGCGCGTCGAGGGGCCGGGAAAATATCGCCGTTACGGCACCACAATCGACGACGCGGCGGGTGAAGCCTTCGACAAGACCGCGAAGCTGCTGGGTCTTGGCTTTCCCGGCGGACCGGCGATCGAGCGCGCGGCACAGGGCGGCAATGCCACGGCTTACAGTTTCCCGCGGCCTTTGACGGGCCGGGAGGGCGCCGATTTCTCCTTCGCCGGACTTAAGACTGCGGTTGTCCATGCGGTCAAAGCACTCAGTCGCGGGCCCAACGAGCAAGAAAGCGCCGACATCGCGGCTTCGTTTCAGGCCGCGGTGATCGACGTGCTCGCCGCCCGCACCGAAGCCGCGATGCAAATGTTCTCGGATGAAGGCGCGGGAGCCGTGCCAACACTGGTTGTCGCAGGGGGCGTCGCCGCCAACGCGGCCCTGCGCGCGCGGCTTGAAGCGCTGGCAAAAACGCACGGGTTCAGCTTCGCCGTGCCGCCCGTGAAATTCTGCACCGACAATGCCGCAATGATCGCCTGGGCCGGCATCGAACGGCTGCGCCTTGGTCTCATCGATGACCTCTCCGCCGCAGCCCGCCCACGCTGGCCGCTTGATGAGATGCGCGCGGGGCATGGCCTGCCGCACCAGAAGGGCCTCAAAGGCCCCAAGGCCTAACTCAATAACCCTCGCCCCGCTTGCGGGGAGAGGGCAGGGTGAGGGGGATGGCCGGGTCAAGCCCGGGCATGACAAAGTCTGGGCATGACGGGCAAACAAATTGCGGTTGTCGGAGGCGGAGCGTGGGGCACGGCGCTTGCGCTTGTGGCCGCGCGCGCCGGCAACTCCGTGCGCCTTTGGGCGCGCGAGGATGAAGTGGTCGATGCGATCAACGCGCGCCACGAGAACCCGGCATTTCTTCCGGGCGTGACGCTCGATGCCGCGATAACCGCAACCGATGATTTCGCCGCGCTTGGTGCGCCCGAAGCCGTGCTGCTCGTCGTGCCGACCCAGCATGTCGGCGAGGTTGCACGCGAACTTGTCCTTACGCTGAAAGCCGGAACGCCGATCATCATCTGCGCCAAAGGCATCGAGCAGAAGAGCCTGAAGCTGCCGACCGAGATCGTCGAAGCGGTCGCGCCAAACCATCCGCTCGCGGTGCTGTCTGGACCGAGCTTTGCCATCGATGTCGCGCGCGGGCTGCCGACCGCGATCACGCTCGCATGCGCGGATCAAGCGCTTGGCCGCCGCCTCATCGACACGATCGGATTGCCTGCGTTTCGGCTTTATCTCTCCGACGACCCCAAGGGCGCCGAGATCGGCGGCGCCGTGAAAAACGTGCTAGCCATCGCGTGCGGCATCGTCGACGGCAAGCAGCTTGGCCAGAGCGCCAGGGCGGCGCTGATCACCCGTGGCTTTGCTGAGATGGCACGCTTCGGCCTTGCGCTCGGCGCCAAGATCGAAACGCTCATCGGCCTTTCCGGCCTCGGCGATTTGATCCTCACTTGCTCCTCGACTCAATCGCGAAATTTTTCGTTGGGCCACGCGATCGGCGAGGGCAAGCACGCCGCCGATGTGCTTGCGCATCGCATCACCGTGACCGAAGGCGCCTTCACCGCACCGGCGCTCGTGGCGCTTGCCGATAAACATAAGATCGATATGCCGATCACGCGCGGCGTCGATGCGATCCTCCGTGGTCGGATCAATGCCGATCAAGCGATGGAAGCGCTTCTCGCCCGCCCGATGAGGTCTGAGGGCCTCCAGTAGGGTCTATCCCTCACCTATCAGGTCTTTTGCCAACTTTTCCAAATCCGCGTCATCCTGCATCGCGAACTCTATCCACTCGTCGTGAGACACAAAGGCGCGCGCATAGTCGTCTTCAGTCAGCAAGCTCATATCCCATCCGGCGCAAAGACCCAGCTGAATGAATGATATGAGATCCGGAGATTCGTAATCCTGAAACAAGTGGCCCGGAGCGTCATCGATCAGTTGGTGATCGCCATAGCTCTGCCGCAGCCGGTAATACAGGTGCCAGTTTTCCGAACTCGGCCAAATGCCCTTGGTCGTCACCCAAAGCAGGCTTCGGGTCCACGGTCGCAACGCGAATTCGATGCATTTAGACATCCACAGAAGGCGGCTTGCTTGAGCCTTTGGGACTTCGATCCGGCGAACATGAAGCTCTTTCACCACGAGCTGCGGTTTTCCCCGCTCGTCGACGTCAATCCCGCGCGCCTTGCACCAATCTCGCGATTCAGAAATCGTGAGCGTCTTCACGATCGATCTCTATAGCCCGCTGAACCAGTTGTAGCCCTGGTCGTCCCAATAGCCGCCCGGAAAATCGTTGCGGATCGCGATCTTCACGACATGCTTGGGGTTCTTGAAGCCGAGTTTCGTCGGCATACGGATCTTCATCGGAAAGCCGTACCAGCGCGGCAGGATGATGTTCTTGGTGCCGAAGCGGAAACTCATCTGCGTCTGCGGATGAAGCGCCGTCGGCATATCGATCGATTCGTAATAGCCGTCGGCGCATTCGAAATAGACATATTTCGCCGTCAAATCGGCGCCGACCTTCGTCAAGAAATCCGATAGGCGCGGGCCGGTCCATTCGCCGATCTCGCTCCAGCCCTCAACACATACATGGCGCGTGATCTGGCTGAATTGCGGCAGCGTGTAGAGCTGATCGAGCGTCCACGGCGTCTTGTTGGCGATGAGGCCATCGAGAGTGAGCTTATAGGTCGATGGATCCACAATCGGCGATCGCTCCGGCGCATAGAATGCGTTGAAGCGAAACGGATCGACGATCTTGCTTGCGGGATATTCGGGCGCGAGCTTCTTGGGATTGAACAGCGCCCACTGCACACTGTCGTTGAATCGCGAGACCTTGAAAAGAATACGCTCCGCCGAGTGCTCATCGACGAGGTCGCAGCCCGAGAGCATCACCAGCGCCCCAAGGCTCGCCCCGCCGGTGAGGAATTTGCGGCGCACAGGGTCAGGCATCTCCTTCATCGCATCCTTGACGAGGAGCTTTCCATCAACGCCCGGAATGTTGAGACGCTTCTTCATGACAAACGCTCTTCTTTATCCCCCCCTTCCCTTGTGGGAGGGGGCTAGGGGGAGGGGTTGAAGCGAAGACTCGATTGCGACTCTGGTACCCCCACCCGATTTGCTTCCTGCAAATCGGCCTCCCCACAAGGGGGAGGCTGAAACAAGCTGCTTCTTGGGCGAGACGTACTCCATTCATCTCCCCAAAATCATGGCTTTGATGCTCTTGGGTACCAGAAGCGCGACGGCAACGTGAATCACAACGAAGGCAACAATGCCGGCCATACAAACGAAATGAACGATGCGCGCGATCTCATGCCCGCCGAACAACGCCGTCAATTCCTGAAACTGCACCGATTTCCAGATCGACAGCCCGGACAAAACAATGATCACGCCAAGCACAAGCACGCCGCTATAGAGGATTTTCTGGATCGAGTTGTAGACCGAAAGATCCTCATGGCTGAGTTTGAAGGTGAGCGCGGCGCGCACGTCGTGGATGACGTCTTTCACGCGGATCGGCAGGAACTTCTTCTCGAAGCGGCCGGTGACGATGCCGAGCGTGACGTAGATGAGGCCGTTGATTACGAGCAGCCACATGGCCGCGAAATGCCACATGATCGCCCCGCCCAGCCAATTGCCGAGTGAAATCTCATTGCCGAATTTGAACGGCCAGATCGGCGAGGCGTCATAGATGCGCCAGCCCGACATCACCATGATGAGGATGGCGAACGCGTTGATCCAATGGCAAAGCCGCACCCAAAGCGGATGAACGATCTTCGCCTTGGGCGTTGGCGCGCGCGGCGCATCGAGCGTCGTGTCGGGGATATCTGAGGGCACACTCGTCATGAAGCGACTCTAGCAGAAGACGCGATCACTGTTTTGCACGAGCTTGATGACAAGCTTGCATGCTCCTTCGCGAGGGGCCTCCAATGGCTGCATTTGTTTTTCAAATCTTCGCCCCGTATTTCGCAACCATTTGATCCTAAAAACAAATTACGCGTCAATTGCGCAACTTCATATTCCGCTGTCCGCACGCGCTGCTTGCTTTGAATATGCCCTCATAGCGCGGGCCGCCATTCACATTAGCGCCAGCACCGTGCCATTTTACCAGCACGCGCAAACCCGTGAAAAACTCTCCGGAGAAATCGATGGCGCTCTTTGCCCTGATTTGTCACGACAAGCCGAGCTCGCTCGATCTGCGCATGAAGAATCGTGACGCACATTTGGCCTACGGCCCGACCACCGGCGTGAAGATCGTGCTCGGCGGGCCGCTGATGAGCGAGGACGGCACGACGATGCAAGGCAGCTTGCTTGTGATTGATGTGCCTGATCTTGCCGCAGCGAAAAAGTTCTCGGCAGGAGATCCGTACGTGAAGGCCGGCCTGTTCGCGAGCGTCGAGATCAGGCCTTGGCGCAAAGTCATCGGCACGGCGGAGCTTTAAGTTCTCCGTCATCCCGTGCGCGCTGCGGCGCGCAGCGACGCAGTGCAGTGTCGAGCAAAGCGAGATGGGGATCTGCCTGCCATGCTATAGATCCCGGATCTGCGATGCATCACTCCGCGCTGCATCGCGTCCGGGATGACGTGTGGGCAGATCAAATGAACTACTGGCTGTTCAAGACCGAGCCCGACACCTGGGGCTGGGACGCCCAAGTCAAGCGCGGCGACAAGGGCGAGAAGTGGAACGGCGTGCGCAACTTCCAAGCCAACGCCAATATGAAGGCGATGAAGAAGGGCGATCTCGGCTTCTTCTATCACACCGGCGAGGAGAAGCAGATTGTCGGCATTGTCGAGGTCATCAAGGAAGCCGAGAAGGACGCGACCGACGAAACCGGCCGCTTTAGCCTCGTCACGGTCAAGGCCGTCGAGCCCATGCCCAAGCCCGTGACGCTCGCCGCCGTCAAGGCCGATCCGCGCTTCAAGGACATGATCCTCGTGAAATACTCGCGCCTCTCAGTCCAGCCAGTGACGCCCGACGAATGGAAGGCGATCCGCAAAATGGGCGGCCTCTAGCCACGTGGTTCGCATCCAAAAGCCACTCGGCCGGCATCTAAATTTGCAGGACCTGGGGATGTAATCCCCCTTGTATTGGCTTATCTGTTGAACTTGCGCTGCCTCGGCGGCCGAGCGGGAGAGGCTCATGAACGAAAACAACACGCCCACGCGTTACCAAGGCCATGGCGGCGGCGCCTTGCTGACCTTCTTGATCGCCGTGCTCGCCATCATCGGCGCGGCGGTAATCCTTCCGGCATTCGCAGCGGTTCTGTGGGGCCTCCTTCACGTCGTCGGCGGCGTAGTTGCGGCCCTCTTTGGCGTCGTCATCGGGTTGATCGGCGCCGCGATCGGCGTTGTCGCAGCGATCTTCGCGAGCTTATTTGCGGCGGGTGCCGTGGTATTTGTGCTGGGCGCAATCCTGTTGCCGCTCGTCATCGTCATCATGCTGTTCGTCGGCATCGGCATTTTGATCGGCCGCGGCCACCAGCACAGCTAGGCAATGTCTTCAGAAGGCGCTCTGAGCCGCCCAGCAGCACCCGCGCCGGGCACGGTACTCTGCTCGCTTGCCGAGCTCGACCAGACCGGCACCCGCAGCCTCGCCTTCAGGGACGGCGAAAAGCTTTTCATGATGTTCCTGGTGCGCACCGGGGATGGTGTTGCCGGCTATATCAATTCCTGCCCGCATCTCGGCACGCCGCTCAATTTCCTGGAGCACCGCTTCCTGACCCCCGATCGCGCGCGCATCCAATGCGCAACCCATGGCGCGCAATTCGAGCCGGCCACAGGCCTGTGCGTTCAGGGGCCTTGCCTCGGCGCGCATCTCAAACCGGTGCCGGTTGAGATCGACGGCGAAACCGTGCGCATTACGCAGTCGCACAGTTGATAGCGGCGCCTATTGCTTCCTAAACTCGCCCCTACACCCGCGCAATAAGCCGGTGGGGAGGAAGCCATGAGCGAATTGATCCCGGTTCCGCCGGACCTCAAGAAGACCGCCAAGGTGGACAATGCGCGCTATCAGCAAATGTACGAGGAGTCGGTGTCGAACCCGGATCGCTTCTGGGCGCGCGAGGGTAACCGCACCAGTTGGATCCGGCCCTTCACCAAGATCAAGGATTGCTCCTTCGATCCAGCCAACCTGCATATTCGCTGGTTCTATGACGGCACGCTCAACGTCTCGGCCAATTGCATCGACCGGCATTTGCGCCAGCGCGCCTATCAAACCGCGATCATCTGGGAAGGCGACGACCCCAAAGACCATCGAACCATTACTTATGCCGAGCTCCACAAAGAGGTTTGCCGCTTCGCCAATGTCCTGAAGGCCAAGGGCGTCAGACGCGGCGACCGCGTCACCATCTATCTACCGATGATCCCCGAATGCGCTTTTGCCATGCTCGCCTGTGCGCGCATCGGCGCCGTGCACTCCGTGGTATTTGCCGGCTTCTCGCCCGAAAGCCTCTCGGGCCGCATCTTGGATTGCGGCTCCAAAGTCGTGATCACCGCGGATGAAGGCATGCGCGGCGGCAAGAAAGTGCCGCTCAAAGCCAACACCGACGAAGCCTTGAAGAAATGCCCCGACGTTTCCTCGGTGATCGTCGTGACCCGCACCGGCCATCCGGTCGATATGAAGCCGGGCCGCGACCAATGGTATGCCGAGATCGCCGAAACGGTTTCTGACGATTGCCCGCCCGAGGAGATGAGCGCGGAAGATCCGCTTTTCATCCTCTACACCTCGGGCTCGACCGGCAAGCCCAAGGGCGTGCTGCATACCTCCGGCGGCTACATCACCTGGGCGTCGATGACGCACGAATATGTCTTCGATTATCGGCCCGGCGAAATCTATTGGTGCGCGGCCGATGTCGGTTGGGTTACCGGTCACACTTACATCGTGTACGGACCATTGGCGAATGGCGCGACCACGCTAATGTTCGAGGGCATGCCGAATTACCCGACGAGCTCGCGCTGGTGGGAGGTGATCGACAAGCACAAGGTCAACATCTTCTACACCGCGCCGACGGGCTTGCGCGCGCTCATGCGCGAGGGCGATGCGCCGGTGAAAAAGACATCCCGCGCAAGCTTGCGCATTCTCGGCAGCGTCGGAGAGCCGATCAATCCGGAAGCCTGGCTGTGGTATTGGCGCGTGGTCGGCGAGGGGCGGTGCCCGATCGTCGACACCTGGTGGCAGACCGAGACCGGCGGCATCTTGATCACGCCGCTTCCCGGCGCGACCGACTTGAAACCCGGATC